>JALSLR010000034.1 GCA_026988245.1 Sulfurimonas sp. | reverse complement strand
AGTTTGGAATGACGAATGTATTGAAATGTGACTTGTCTAGGTGGCTATAGAGAGAGGGAAACGCCTGGCTCCATTCCGAACCCAGAAGCTAAGCCTCTCATCGCTGATAATACTTGCCCTTTCAGGGCTGGAAATGTAGGTCGCTGCCTAGTTGTCATAAAAACAATCACATACACTTTTTAATTTAATCCGCGTTACTAACAAACTCACGTACGAACGTACGCTTCGCTTGTCAGTGCCTTGATTAAAGTAAAAATTGTATGCGCTTGATTTCATGACGAGTCATTTTTACATATAACTTACTTTATAACCTTTTTTTTAAATAACTACTTTTATTTAATTTACTTATTTGCACTACAAAATCTTACTCACGTACTGAAGTACGCTTCGCAATATTTTTAGCACAACTATTTTGTAAAACTGATTATAACTCTCAAGCCGTCATTCTGAACTCGATTCAGAATCTACATAACAGTATTTCTACTAATTGATATTTTATAAATCAAAAACTAATCTTTTTAATGTTATTATTATATATATTAATTTCAGGGTATTTAAATGATAAACTACATCAAAGATCAAGTTAAAAAATCATATGAGACGAAACAAGATATATACAATAATGAAGACTTATTAAACAAAATACAAGAAGTTTCTAAACTTTGTGTATCACTTTATAAAAGTAATAAAAAGACTATTTTAGCTGGTAATGGTGGAAGTGCTGCTGATGCGCAACATATTGCAGCGGAGATGGTTGGGCGTTATGGTTTTGATAGACCATCGTTGCCATCACTTGCATTAACTACTGATACATCTGCTTTAACAGCTATTGGAAATGATTATGGTTATGATAAAGTTTTTTCTCGTCAACTTGAAGGTATGGGGCAAGATGGAGATTTATTTATAGGTATCTCTACATCTGGAAACTCTCTTAATATTATAAATGCTTTTAAAAGTGCAAAAGAGAAAAATATAATTACAGTTGCATTAACAGGTTGTGATGGGGGAGAAATGTCTAAAATAGCTGATATAGCTTTAGTGGTTCCATCAAATTCAACACCTCGTATACAAGAATCTCATATATTAATTGGTCATATTATTTGTGATATTATTGAAAAAGAGATCTTCGGTGATGGTGTAAGCTAGAAGTATGCAAAAGGCTCTTTTTTTAGATCGCGACGGTGTTATAAATGTTGAAAAGGACTATTTATATAAGATAGAAGATTTTGAATTTATAGATGGTATTATTGAACTTTGTCATTATTATATCCATCAAGACTATTTGATTATTGTGGTTACTAACCAGTCAGGTATAGCTAGAGGCTATTATGATGAAGATGATTTTAATGAGTTAACTGCATGGATAATTAGTGCTTTTTATGAGAGAGGTGTGGAGATTACACATGTCTATCATTGTCCACATCATCCAGATGTATCGGGGAAATGTAGTTGTAGAAAGCCAAATCCTGGAATGTTATATGATGCTAAAGAGGAATATGATATTGACCTAGAAAACTCTATTTTAGTTGGAGATAAAGAGAGAGATATAGAAGCAGCTTTAAAAGCTGGAATAAAAACTACTTATCTTTTTGATCAATATCATAAAGCTAAAAGTTCTAAGGCTACAAAAATAATTGATAAATTAGAGGATATATATAATGCTAATACTTAATAGTGGCGGAACGTTTAATAAAAGATATAATGAAAAAACTGGTGAATTAGAAGTTCCATATGACTCAGTAGCTGTAACTAAAATATTGACAAGTGTTGAAAGTAAATATGATTTAGCTGGTGTAGTTTTTAAAGACTCTTTGGAGATGGATTTAGAAGATAGAAAAATGATAACAAAAATTATTATGGAATCTACAGATAAAAGTTTTATAATTATTCATGGAACAGATACTATGGATAAAACAGCTGAGTTTTTAGATGAAATTTTTGAAGATAGAAAGATAATATTAACCGGAGCTATGAAGCCATACGAGATAAATAACACGGAGGCTAGTTTTAATTTAGGGATGGCGATGGGATTTTTAAAGGCAAAACCTAAAAATGGCGTCTATATCTGTATGAATGGTCATATTAAAAATTGGCATAAAATTCAAAAAAATAAAAATATTGGAAAGTTTGAAGTTGTCAAACAAGGTTAAGTGTACTCACTGTCATCTTGAGTTTGATGAGAGTGTAATGATTAAAGAAGAGGCTAGGTTCTTTTGCTGTAGTGGTTGCCAAGGTGTCTATCATCTTTTAAGTGATGAAGGACTTGATAGCTTTTATGAAAAGGCAGGTACAACTACCTTAGCTCCTCCAACACACCAACTTGATGATAGCTCTCAATTTGATAGTACCTCTTTTTTAGATAAATATGTAAGCAATGACAAAGATGGGTTTTCACATATTTCTTTAGTAATAGAGGGTATTCACTGTTCTGCTTGTGTATGGCTCAATGAAAAAGCACTTCATAAGATGGAAGGTGTCATCGAAGCTAATATTAACTTTACTAACAATAAGGCAACTATAGTTTGGGCATCTCATATTGTCAAACTTTCTCAAATTATAGATATGATTCGTTCTATTGGATATAACGCATTTGCTTATGATGCGTCTACTCAAGAAGATTATGCGAATAAAGAGAGAAAATCTTATTATCTTAAAATGGCGGTTGCTATCTTTGCTTCTATGAATATTATGTGGATAGCAGTTGCTCAGTATGCTGGGTACTTTACGGGGATTACCCAAGAGGTTAAAACTATTCTTAATATAGCAGAGGGATTACTCGCCACTCCTGTTCTTTTTTATAGTGGTTGGGTCTTTTTTCGTGGTGCCTACTTTGATATAAAAACAAAAACTGTCAACATGGACTTATTAGTCGCTACAGGAGCATCACTTACTTATATTTACTCCATTTATATTACTATTGTTCAAGATGGTGAGGCTTATTTTGATAGTGTGAGCATGATTATTACTTTTGTTCTTATAGGAAAGTTTTTAGAGGTATTGAGCAAAAAAAATGTAGCTGATGCCTTGGACATAATAGGGAAAAATCTTCCAACTGAAGTGAAAGTATTTAAAGATAATTCAATAATACTTACAAAATTAGAAGATGTTATAGTTGGCGATATTATTATAGTTGCAAGTGGTGAAAGAGTACTCCTTGATGGTGAGATTATTCAAGGAAAGGGAAGTTTTGATGAGTCAAGTTTAACAGGGGAAAGTGAAGCTATACATAAAGAGATAGGCGATAATGTCATAAGTGGTACAGTGAGCATTGATGCAGATATTCATTTTAAAGCAACAAAGGATTTTGAACACTCTACTCTCTCTAACCTTGTTGCTTTGTTAGAATCAGCCATCAATAAAAAACCAAAAATTCAGCAAGTAGCAAATAAACTCTCCGAGCATTTTTCAACTGCAATACTTGTTTTATCTTTTATGACTTTTTTAGTGTGGTGGATGTGGCCACATAGTTTTGAAGTTTCATTTATGATAGGTATCTCAGTCATAGTGATAGCATGTCCCTGTGCCTTAGCTCTTGCTACCCCTGTTGCAACTTTGATAGGACTGAGTCTAGGTGCTTCGCGAGGGATACTTTTTAAAGAAGCAGCTCAATTAGAGACTATGGCAAAAGTAGATACTCTTGTTCTTGATAAAACAGGGACTTTAACGCTTGGTAAACCAGAAGTTATAAATGAAGTTATATATGAAGAATTTGATAAGAATCTACTGTATAGTTTAGTGAGTTTATCAAATCATCCCGTATCAAAAGGGGTTCGTGAGTATATAAATTTGACTGATTCAAATAATGTCTCTTTTAGTGAGTATAAACAAGTTGCTTCACATGGGATTGAAGCTGTAGTGGATGGCGTTAAAATAGTTGGAGGGAATTATAAATTACTTATAGAACATGGAATTGAATTTTCATTTCAAAGCCAAGAGACACTTTTTTACTTTGTAGTTAATAATAAAGTAGTTGCTATTTATGAACTACAAGATAGAGTAAAAAAGGATGCAGAAGAAATACTAACAAACCTAAAGAAAAAAAATATAAATATAGTTATGCTCACTGGTGACAATGAAAAGGTAGCTGCAAGAGTAGCAAAAGAAGTGGGCATAGATAATGTATACAGTTCTCTTTCACCGGAGGATAAGTCTATCTACATAAGCTCATTGCATGAAAAGGGAGCTAAGGTTGTAATGGTTGGAGATGGGGTGAATGACATTTTAGCCCTAGCACGTGCTGATATCTCTATAGTGATGGGGAGTGGAAGCGATATTGCCATAGATGTAGGGGATGTAGTGCTTTTAGATGACTCTTTAAAATCTCTAGAAGATGCTTTTAAAATCTCTAGTACTACTTATGGACTTATAAAACAAAATCTTGGTATATCTCTCATCTATAATGCTATAACTATACCTTTAGCTATGGCTGGTTATGTAATACCATTAGTAGCTGCGATATCTATGAGTGTAAGTTCATTACTTGTAGTTGGAAATTCTTTACGAATAAAATATAAATGGAAGAGTTGAATTATATGAGGAGTTCAAATGGATAGTTGGGTTATAGCTATGATGCTAGGTGTATCTATATTTTTAGGGGCTATTGCACTGTTTGCTTTTATGTGGGCTATAAAAAATGGTCAGTTTGATGATGAAAATAAGTTTTTAAATGGTGCTAAATTTGATGGAGTTGATGAGTTAAATGACGCTAAGAATCAAGAGCTAAAAAAAGAGGCTTTGAAGAAGTCGTATAGACCGGAGTAGTTCGAGATCCTGAATCTAGTTCAGGATGACGAATAAGTAAATTATTTACCGATAGTTTGAGCGAAAGCTTCTAAATCAGCATCAGAGTATTTTGCAACTTGACCTTTCATTAGACCTTTCATTGGTCCACCGTAAGTACCAGCTTTGTACCCTTTAAGAGCAGTAGTGATATCTGCGTGGCTCATACCAGCAACAACTTTAGATTTACCTAGAGCTTTTTTCTCCCAAGCTTGACCGTGACAGCCTTTACAAGCAGCAGCGTTAACACCAGCCATTAAAGCTGAAGTTGCACCTAAAGCAATTAATGCAGTAGTAATTTTTTTCATTTTGTTTCCTTAAGATAAAATTTCGAGTCAATTATAGTGAGTTGTGACTTAAAGATTAGTTAATGAATGTTAAATGTATTTTAAATTAATTTAATATCACTTCAATGGAATGAAAATTGCTAAAAATTGCTATAATTTCATTTTGAAATAAGAGAATAAAATTTAGATTACATAAGGATAATAATGTTTAAAAAAATAGGTTTAATTTTAGTGTTGAGTGTTTCAGTATATGCAATGCATAATGCACAAATTAACATTAATCAAAAAGATTTAGAGTTTGACTTGAACTTAGATATGGGTCAGTATAACACAACAGTTGAGCCAGGTACTACATTTGTAGGTTTAAGTTATCTCAAAGCCAGTAATGATAACTCTAAAGACGCTTCAGGTAATATTGTAGATATAAAGTACTTTTTCGAGTTAAACTTTTTAATTAAACAAGAGATTCAAGATACGGGTGTAAGAGTAGGACTTGGAGTGAAAACGAATTTTTCTAAAGTAAATGGAAATGACTTCATGGCTATCCCTATTGGTTTAGATGTATCATATCGCTTACCTTTTAAAAACTTCATACCAATAGAAGTTGGTGGAGAGCTTTACTATGCACCAGAATCATTAAGTTTTTCAAATGCTAAAAGTTATCTTGAATATAGAGCTGGTGTATCTGCTGAAGTCATCAAGCGAGGGACATTATTTGTAGGGTATAGAAACATTGATACTAACTATGAAATAGGAACTACAAGAACAGATATTACATACAATAAATCAGCATACTTTGGTTTAAAGTTTGAATTTTAACTCTTAATATATATGTAGATAGGTGATGAGCCAATACTTAGGCTCTCATCTGTGATAATTTCTCCATCCCTCGAATATACTTCAAAGTTAGCTTCATTTTTAAGAGTCGTTGGCTTGAGTGTCCAATGAATTTGCAACAATCTATCATCAACTAAACACTGCAAGATGTAATAACCTCTTTTTATGTCAAGTCTTAAAAACTGAGCATTATGAAGATGCTTATACATAGTTTTGTAAGTTTGAAATGCTGGATACTTTTGAATCCCATCTCTGTTATCTACCAAGCCATATCCAGGGGCGATGAGTTGGTGCCAAGACACAGCATCTACTTGTTGTGATGCAAACGCTAACAGATAATACCGTAGCATATAATCAGCATAAACCTCTACGGATACACACTCTTTTTCACTTGTAGGTGCGTAGGGAGCTGTGTTTGAGAGTGGCCAATTTGTTTCTGTAAGGTAAAGCTTTTGAGTAGTTTTTTTACTAAGCCATATCATCGTGCTAAGCCATGCTATCTTATCTGAAAGAGCAAACCCAAACTGCATATTTTCAGGTGCTCCTCGTCTATCTACGTAAAGCAAAGCAGATATTCCGTCATATTTGTAGTTAAAAAAGTTAAAAAGTGTATGTGCTGTGAAATGGTACTCAAAGTCTATAACGCCACTTCCTATTAGCGTGTGTGTTGGAAACTTTTTTTCTTTTAAATCATATGCTGCTTTAAAAAAAGCGTTATATTCATCTACACTAAAAAATCCCCATTTGGAACGGTTAATAGTTGAACCTATCTCATATATATCTACTAAACCATCTAAACTATGAAATATATTTGTTAAATTGTTTGTAAATAGTTTTAAATCAATTACATTTTCTCTGTCTTGTAGTATTTTAAGTGTAATCTTTTTATTATCTAATTTAAGTAAAAAATATTTCAAGTCTTGAAGTGACTCTATTTCCCATAGTTTTATACGAACTAAAATATGTATCACGTTTAACTCTTCTATGAGTTTTATACTTTCTTCTACTTCTCGTTCAAAATCGACTCCTAAACAAAAAAATTCATTAGTCTTAATAACTTTTCTATTTACAAAAGGCATAGCTACTAAAGATAAAGGTAGGACTATGAGCGAAGTAAAGAATGTTTTTATGTATGATGCTAAGGCTAATTTTTTATGTGCTTTTTTATATGCTTTGTCTTTAAGAACATGAGGTTGGTCGGAATACTGATCCCAGATATATGGTTTTTTCATAAAAGTATTATAGTTAAAAAGATATAATAACGCCATGAAAATATGCATAATGAAACTCTCAGCTCTTGGCGACATCATCCATACGATGGTTGTATTGCAGTTTATTAAAGAAAATATGCCCAATGTTGAGATAGATTGGGTTGTCGAAGAGTCTTTTAAGTCTATACTTGAGAATTCACCTCATATTGATAATATTTTGCCAATAAATTTAAAATCACTTAAAATAAATAAGATGAATATTTTCGGACAAATTAAACTTTTAAAAAAATATAGTCAAAATAATTATGATATTTTGATAGATGCTCAAGGTTTATTAAAATCCTCTATAGCTTCTAAAATAATAGGTGCTAAAAAGATAGTTGGTTTTTCTAAAGACTCTATACGGGAGGGTTTATCTACTCTTTTTTATGATGAGATGGTCTCCATAGGATATGATAAAAATGTCATAGATAGAAATGCAAAAATAGTGAGCAGTGCTTTAGGTATAGAGATAACTAAAGAAAATATTTTAAATAAAAAGCCATTTTTATACTCAAAAGTTGATGAAGCTAAGGGTGTAGATATCATCTTTGTAGTGGGTGCTTCAAAACCAAATAAAATCTATCCTAAAGAGAAATTTTTAGAAGTGGCAAATGGCTTAAATGAGTTGAATATTGAAGTTATTTGGGCAAATGAAGATGAAAAGTTAGTTGCAGATTTCTTAGCATCATCTTGTGAAAATGTAAGTGTATGTGATAAAATGAGTTTAGATGCTTTGAAAAGTAAGTTACAAAAGAGCGCTCTTGTTATAGGTGGAGACACTGGTCCAACGCATATGGCGTGGGGTTTGAATATACCCTCTATAACTATATTTGGCAATACTCCAGAACATAGAAATACTTACATAACAGCTATAAATAAAGTTATTAAATCTGATTCAAAAGTTAATCCTCTGAAATTAGATAAAAATGACTTTAGTATAAGAGATATAGAAGCTATAAGTGTTATTGAATTGGCAAAAAAATTATTGGATTTCTGAGTATTTAGTATGTAGATTCTGAATCAAGTTCAGAATGACGAGAGCTATGTTTCAGAATGACGAGAGCTATGTTTCACAATGACGAGAGCTATGTTTCACAATGACGAGAGCTCTGTCATTCCGTGCTTGACACGGAATCTATCTTTTGAATGAATCGCAAAGTATTATTAAAATAATTATTGTATAATAAGACTATGAAATACAACAACATAGACTTTAATAATAAAACAATCCTCATCACAGGTGGCGCAGGCTTTATCGGTTCTAACTTGGCATTTTACTTTCAAGAAAATTATAATGATGCTAAGGTAGTTGTTCTTGATATGTTTCGTAGCGATAAGACTTTAAGTAATGGAAATTTACTGAGTTTTGGACACTATAAAAACTTACTTGGTTTTAATGGAGTAGTGATAAGTGGTGATATCAATGATGCTAAGCTCTTAGCATCATTAGAAAAAGATTATAAATTTGACTATATCTTTCATGAAGCTGCCATTTCTGACACGACTGCGTCTGAGCAAGACTTGATGATAAAGACAAATGTAAATGCCTATGAAGACCTACTTAAAATCGCTATTAAACATGATGCTAAGATGATTTACGCCTCTTCAGCAGCGACATATGGAGATAGTGACAGGTTTGAAGTTGGGTACGAACAGCCAAATAATGTCTATGGTTTTTCAAAAGTTATGATGGATAACATCTCTTACAAATATATGCAACAAAATCCTAGCACCTCCATAGTAGGACTCAAGTACTTCAATGTATATGGTGAGAGAGAATACTTTAAAAACAAAACATCTTCTATGGTAGTGCAGTTTGGACATCAGATACTTGCTGGAAAAACTCCTAAATTATTTGAAGGGAGTGACAAAATTCTTCGTGATTTCATCTATATAGAAGATATTATTCAAGCAAATATTTTAGCTTGTGGGGATGTGAAATCTGGTGTTTATAATGTTGGAACAGGTAAGGCAAGTAGTTTTGAATCCATAGTAGATACACTACAAAAAGAACTTCAAATTGATAATGGCAAAGAGTATATCCCTAACCCTTTTGTTGGTCAGTATCAGTTTTTTACTGAGGCAAACATAGAGACCACAAAAAAAGAATTAGGCTATGAGCCACGCTACTCACTCGAAGATGGTATAAAAGCTTATATACCTGAGATAAAACGTCTTTATGATGCTGAGGTAAAAAATGCAAAATAAATCTCCAAAGGTCTTAGTTGTTGGAGACTTAATGATAGACCACTATCTTTGGGGGAGTGTAAACCGCATCTCACCTGAAGCACCTGTTCAAGTGGTAGATATAGACAAAGAGACCACAGTGCTTGGTGGTGCTGGTAATGTTGTAAATAACCTTGTAGCTTTAGGCTGTAAGGTAAGTGTATGTTCAGTTGTAGGTAATGATGAAGTAGCCCATGAACTTGAGGGGATGCTAGAGGCTATAGGTGCTGAGTCTTACCTCGTAAAACAAAATGAACGCAAAACTTCTAAAAAATCCCGCATCATAGCGTCTCACTCTCAAGTTGTTCGTTATGATAAAGAATCAAAAGAAGATATAAGCTTAGCATCACAAGAAGAGATGATAAAAAAATTCGATCTATTATGTGCAGATGCTGAGATAATTTTATTGTCTGATTATGGCAAGGGTGTACTTACTACAGAGCTAACAAAAAAACTCATAGATCTCGCAAATAAAAATAATAAAAAAGTTTTAGTTGACCCTAAAGGGCTTGATTATTCTAAATATAGTGGTGCGTATCTTTTGACGCCTAACAAAAAAGAGGCACAAGAGGCTTCTGGCATAGTTATCAAAGACGGTACTTCACTTGTCAAGGCACTTCAAAAATTAAAATCAGTAGCTAAATTAGGAATATCTTTAATAACTTTAAGTGAAGATGGTATAGCTATACTTGATGATAAACTCATCATCCGTCCTACTGTCGCTCGTGAAGTCTATGATGTGACTGGGGCTGGGGATACTGTCATAGCATCATTAGGGTACTGCCTTGCACAAGGTAAAGATATCGTAGCATCATTGGAGTTTGCAAACTTGGCAGCTGGTGTTGTAGTTGGTAAACTTGGTAGTGCTACTGCTACTGTAGATGAGATAGAACACTATAAGTCTAGTATCAATAAAGGCTCAATAGAGTCACACATAAAAAACTTTGATGAACTTAAAGTACAAGTTGAGAGACTGAAAAAACTTGGGAAAAAGATAGTTTTTACAAATGGTTGTTTTGACATACTGCATCGTGGACATGTGAGTTACTTAGATATCGCAAAGTCTTATGGTGATGTACTTATACTTGGGCTTAACTCTGATGCTAGTGTTAGAGCACTTAAAGGTGAAAGCCGCCCTATCAATAACGAAGAAGATAGAGCCTTTTTGCTCTGTGCCTTAGAGAGTGTGGACTTTGTAACTGTGTTTAGCGACGACACTCCGTATGAACTTATAAAGATGGTTGAACCTGATGTTTTAGTGAAGGGTGGTGACTATGAGGGCAAAGAGGTAGTTGGAAGCGACATCGCTCGTGAGGTAAAACTTGTGCAGTTTGTAGATGGAAAAAGCACAACAAAAACCATAGCCAAAATCCAAGCTTGTGAGTGCTAAGTAAAACGTGAAGATTTTTATAGAGATACCCACTTGGTTAGGTGATGCAGTGATGACTACACCTGCGATAGAAAATATCATAAAAACATATCCTGATGCTAAGCTCATCATATATGGCTCTTATGTTTCAACTCGTCTTTTTGTGCATCATCCAAATGTCATCAAAATCATACTCGATGAGAGTAAAAAAAGTGGCTTTAGGTACTTCAACCTTTACCGTGATGCTAAGAGCGTGGGTCAAGTTGATATGGCATTTAGTTTTCGTAAAAACTTCACAACACAGTATCTTTTGTTTTTTATAGGTGTGAAAAAAAGATATATTTATAAGCGTTTTACAAAAAAAGAGATTCATCAAGTTGAACGCTACAATAGCTTTATTAATAGAAGTTTGGGTGTGAAGTTAGATGCTGGAAAGTTAAAAATATATGGTTATGATTCTAAGGGTAAAGATGATGCTAAGAGTTTGTTAGGACTCAACCCTGGTGCTACTTATGGAAGCGCTAAGAGATGGTACCCAGAAGAGTTTGCAAAAGTAGCGACTGCTTTGAGTGATACGTATAACATAGTGATATTTGGCGGACCTAATGAGGGTGAAATAGCAGAAGATATAGAAAAAATACTCATCTCAAATGGTGTGAAAAACTATACGAACTTAGCTACAAAAACAAGTGTAGAAGAGTTGTTCGAAACTATAGCATCACTTGATTTATTCGTGACAAATGACTCAGGCCCTATGCACTTAGCTGCCGCATTTGGCGTGCCAACTATCAGTATATTTGGACCAACACGCTACAAAGAAACCTCACAATGGATGAATCCTAAATCTATCTTGTTACGAAAAGAGTTAGAATGTTCCCCATGCATGAAAAGAGTTTGTCCACTTAAGCATCACGAATGTATGAAGTTGATAACGGCGGATGATGTGTTAGATAAAATAAAAGATATGACAGTGAAGGAAAATAGTTGAATATACTTATAGTCCGTACAGATAAACTTGGTGATTTTGTAACTACTTTACCAGCTATAAGCATACTTAAGAACTATGATGCTAAAAATAAAATCATAGTATGCGTATCGCCTATAAATAAAGCCTTAGCATCATACTGCGAGTTTATAGATGAGGTTATAGTTGATGATGGTTGTGGCTTGTTTGAACTCTCTAAGCGCTTTACTGATACTAAGGCAGATGTTAGCATCACAATGTTTTCAAATACTCGAGTAGCAATAGCAGGATTTTTAGCTCGCATACAAAAACGAATCGCACCTGCTACAAAACTAGCACAAGTGTTTTATACGCATAGAGTGAAGCAAAGAAGAAGTCAAGTGAAAATGGCTGAGTTTGAGTATAACATTGAACTCACAAAATCTCTTTTTCCTAAGATAAATACCAATTATAAAAAACCTCTTTTAGATTTTAAAACGACAGATGATACTAAAGGTGAGAGTATTTGTTTTCATGTGGGTTTTGGCGGTTCTTCAGATGCTAACTGGAGTTTAGATGAGTATGAAGTGCTTATAAACGCTACACTAAAAAAACATAAAGTAGTCCTAACATTTGGACCAGATGAAACTGAGCTTATGCAAAATATGAAGAGAAGATTTGATGATGCTAAGATAAGTTTCTACCAGTCAAATGACGGTATAGTAGAGTTTTTAAGATACATTAGTGGTTTTAAACTCTTTGTATCAACTTCTACTGGAACATATCACTTAGCATCATTGGTTGGAGTACCAACTATGACATTTTTTGGAGACTCTCTTTTTGCAAGTTCTGCCCGTTGGAAAGGGGTAGGGGAGATTAAACTACAACAACATTTCATGTTGCCTACGGATGATGCTAAGAGAAATGAGATGTTTGAAGATGTAAAAGAAAAATTACTTTCTCTTTAGTTCTTCGTTTAATTCATAAAGTTTTATATACTTGTAGAAGTTTGTAGCCATGTGTGAGAATGCTATAACAAGACCTGCGTACCCATCTAAAAAACCTCGTTTGATGAAGTAGGTTTTAAAGAATGAAAATTTTGCATTTAGAATTGCTTTGAGTGGTGATGAACTTTTTTTGCCTACATTGTCCTTGGCAAATATAGTAGAGTAGCGGTCAAGTTTTGTTATAAAGTCAGTAATGCTTGCATAGGGGTAATGCTTAACAACACCAGAAATCTCTTTTACTTTAAAGCTGTCATCTATGATTTTTTCATGGACATGTTTGTCTGTAAAAGATGTTTTTGTTTTGTTGTAAAGTCTAGTTATGATGTCATTGCCCCAACAGTGTTTTACTTGAGTTTTTTTATAATAGTTAGTTCTTAAAATAGAGTAAAGTGTCGTGTCATCTAAGTCTAAATCTATGATGCTAAGGACAAACTCTTCACTTAAAACTTCATCTGCATCTAAAGAAAGTACCCAATCATTTTTAGCATAGGTAGCTGCCTTGTTTTTAGTAGGTCCAAAACCAAGAAACTCTCCTTGAATGAGATTTACATTTTCATATGAAATGGCTATCTCATCAGTTTTATCTGTAGAGCTGTTAGAGTACACAACTACATCTTCAAATGATGCTAAGGAGTCTAAAACAAGACCTAAAGTGGTCTCGGCATTTTTTACAATCATGACACAAGATATATTTGATATTTTAGTCATTTACAGGTTTGCCTTTGAGTCTTTTTTTAAAGTTTTTTATTTTTTTATTTTGATTTGAATAGTGTAGGACTTGTTGTTTGAAATTTTCACCGCAGGGGTAATGTTTTGTATATTCGTCTGCCATTATCTCAAGTATATGGTCATGTGCCCAAAGCTTTGAAAAGTTTTTTGCTCTTTCATCTTCTGAGAGTTCTTTGAAAATCATTCTATTTATATCTACGATTTTAAAAGTATAATTTTCATTTTCTTTTTTGATGAGTATATTGCCTGGAGAATAGTCATCGTGAAAGATGCCATCATTGTGTAACTCTAAGGTAAATCTAGTAAAAGCCTTAAAAATCTCCTTAGCATCATCAAACTCAGCATCAAGGAGTGGTTCACGTATAGTAAAGTCATACTTAAATTCTTTACTTATAAAAAAACTTTCACTGAGTAAGCCTAACTTGAAAAACTCTATGTAACCTATGGGTGCTGGAGTGTACTTGCTTATCTTCACAGAGTAGGTGTAAGATTTTTTCGCTTTTGAGTCTCTGAAAAAAGTATAAGCTATTTTGTTGATAATATTTGGAACTTTAAAGGCTTTTACAACTGTGCTGATGCCCTCATATTCAATGATTTTAAGTTCATTCCTTGCTTTATGTATAGTTGCAGAGTTTTCTTGAAAGTTTGATTGTATGTTGAGTAAAAACTCTTTAAATGATGTATAGTTTTCATTTAAAATATATTTGAAAGTCATTAAGTGTACCTAAATTAAATTATTGGTATTATACCTTTATTAAGGTTGCAAATGTGTAAAAATATTTTAGAATTTTGTCTTTCTCCTGATCTGGGTGGCTTGGAGTTATGTGTAGTAGATAACTTTAACTATTTTACTACTCAAACAGATACTTTCCTTATGGTTGCACCAAAGAAAAAACTAGATAATTTTATAGATAATTCTAAAAAATATACACTTAAAAGAAATAAACTGTTTCCAATACTTCCAGCTTTAAAATTAGCTAAGTTTATAGATGCTAACGATATTGACATAGTACATTTTCACTGGACAAGAGATGTCACAACCGTAGTTTTTGCAAAAATACTAAGTAAAAAAAAGCCAAAAATTATGCAATCAAGACATATGAGAATGACACGCTTTAAAGATGACTTTTATCATAAATGGCTCTATAAAAATATAGACATCATTCATGCAGTTACTAAGCAAGTTCAAGAACAACTTATAAAGTTTATTCCCTCAGATGTAAGACCAAAAATAGAGCAAGTTTACTTAGGAGTTAAAGAGGTAAATGTAGATGATGCTAAGTTAATGATGCTAAGAGATAGATACAAGCTAGATGATAGCTTCATAGTTGGTATAGTAGGGCGAATAGAAGAGGGTAAAGGGCAGTACATAGTTATAGAGGCTTTGAGTATTTTAAAAGAGTTAAATATAAAACTTCTTATAGTTGGAAATACTATGGATAAGAGTTATTTGGCATCATTAAAAGAAAAAATATCTGTGTTTGGTGTGAATGATAAAGTGATATTTACTGGTTTCACCAAAGAGGTAAATGAACATATACAATTGTGTGACACAACTGTTTTAGCTACGCCAGAAGAAACTTTTGGACTTGTTGTGATAGAATCAATGATAAATAAAGTTCCAGTAATAGCTACCAATAAAGGTGGGCCATTGGAGATAATAGATGATGAAGAAGATGGTTTATTATTTGATAGAAGTCCTGAGGATTTAGCTAGTAAGATAAAACTTATATATAATGATGCTAAGCTAAAAAAGAGTTTGGCTTTGTGTGCATATGAAAAAGTGAAGAGTAAGTTTAATGCTGAAATTGAGCATGAAAGATTATTTAAAATTTTAGAGGGTATGAAATGATAAGATTAAATTTTAGAAGAGGCAGTGCTTTTGCTAGTAAAAAAGCAAGAGCATACTTAGAAAGTATAAATCCAGAAGATATTAAAAAAGTAGCTGTTATTCGTCATGCAGCTATTGGTGATTTTATGAATATACGACCTTTTTTGATAAATCTAAAAGGTTTCTTTCCTAATGCAAAAGTAACAATAAGCGTATTGAGGAATAGTATGTATGGTATACCTCATGATTTAATAGATGATATACATATTATGGATAAAAATTCATTAACGAATAATGCTAAAAAAACAACTTTTTTTCAAAGGGTGAAACAAGCTAAAGAATTAGAATCTCAAGATATTATATTTGATTTAACAGATAGTTCAATGAGTCTATTGCTAGTGTTTTTTTCAACTGTAAAACTAAAAGTAGGTTATTCCTATAGAGCAATTAGAAGGTTGTTTTATGATGTGGCAACACTTCGTAGTGATTTTGTAGTTGAAGCTGAGTCTACGCAACATATGCTTAATTTATTAGGTTCTAAAACAGTATCTCCTTTGAAATATGGTTTTGAAAAAACTTATCCTAAATGTGATAAAAAACAAATAGTATATTTTGCAGGAGCATCAACTAGAGATAAATGCTGGGAAAATGAAAAAATGACTTCTTTAATCACTCTTTTATCAAATAAATATCCTGACTATAAACATATAGTATTGCAAGGAATAAATGAAAGTGAAAAATTTATTGATATATATGAAAAATTTGAAAATATTAATAATGTTGAGTTACAAGAGGTTTTAGCATTTGAAGAAGTTATGCAGTTTTTAGCAAATAGTAGGTGTGTAGTTTGTAATGATACTGGCATTAGAAATATGGCTATAGCTGTTGAAACTCCAACTATAGGAATCTTCTTTGCAACAGGAGCTTTTAGATATTGGCCAAGAAATAGTATCCATGAATGTGTATTTAACTTACATTATACTAGCCCGAGTATTGAGGATGTTTATTCTTCATCTATTGCATTACTAGATAGACAATATAAAGATAAATAAATGAAAGTCAGTGTAATAGTAGCCGTTTATAAAGATGTTGAGGCATTAAAATTAATAATAGCATCATTGAAAAATCAAACATATAAAAATTTTGAAGTTGTTATAGTTGAAGATGGTAATTCTTTAGAAATGAAAGAATATATACAGAGTATCAAAAACTTAGAAGTTAAACATACTACGCAAGAAGATATAGGTGTAAGAAAGGCAAGATCTCAAAATAATGGACTCTTAGTATCAAGTGGAGAATACTTGATATTTATAGACGGTGATTGCATACCCTATAGTAATTTTGTAGAGGGGCATGTGTACTTGTCTGAGCCGAAGACAGCTCTTAGTGGAAGAAGAATGAATATCCCAATAGATATGGTTAAAGAGGTAAGAAATGGCTCTGTAAGTCTTTTGGATATCGAAAAGAATCCTTTTAGTTATACCTCTTTGATATTTGATAAAAAAGTAAGGTTTAAACAAGGCATATATCTAAATCCAAAAGGATGGTTTTATAAACTTATATCAAAAAGAGATGCTAGTGTATCTATACTAGGCTGTAATTTTTCATGCTATAAAAAAGATATGGTTGATATAAATGGTTTTGATGAAAGTTATGCTGAAACTGCTATACCTGATGATATGGATTGGGAGTGGAGATTGAAGGCTTCTGGAGTTAAACTAAAGTCATGTAAAAATGTAGCGAATCAGTTTCACTTAAATCATAAGATACATGATAGAGGTGATGCTACTCCATATTTGAAAATTATGAACGAAAGAAAAAAAGCTGGTAAATATGTATGTGAAAAGGGACTCAATACTCATAATGTATAAAAAAATCATATTAAATTTGCAAAACTATTTTATAATAAAAAAAGTATTCACTACCTTTAAAAATAATAAAATAAATATTTTAGCAGACTTAAAGTCTAGCCGAATCAGCATTAACGGCAAAAATAATATTGTGGATATTCAAAAAGGTGATTTTAAAAGAATTAGAATAGGAATTACTGGAAATAATAATAGTTTAAGCATAGCTAGAAATAGTAAAATTAGGAATTTAGAAATAAATATTATTGGTGATAATCATATGGTATTATTAGGTGAAAGAATGGCATTAGGGGGGGCAAGTATAGTGTGTTGTGGAAACTCTAGTCAAGTCAATATAGGTTATGACTGCTTGTTGGCATCTAATATAAACATAAAATCTTGTGATGGGCATGCTATTTATAAAAATAATGAAATAATAAATAACTCCAAAGAGATAAATATTGGAAATAATGTTTGGATAGCACAGGATGTAAATATTTTAAAGGGAGTGTCTATAAGCGATAACTCAGTAGTTGGAATGAATTCATTAGTTACATCAGGAAAATTTGATGCTAATGTTATCATCGCTGGTATTCCGGCAAAGGTTATAAAGACTGGTATCACTTGGTCAGTTGAGGGCACTTTATAAAGATGAAAGTTTCATTTATATCTATTAACTATAATTCATCAACCTATACAATAGAATTGATAAAGAGTATCGAAAAATTTACAAGTTTGAGTTATGAGATTATTATAGTTGATAATGCTTCAAAAATAGGGGATTATAACATTCTAGCAAACTATGTCCTTGACAATTCAAATATAAAGCTTATAAAAAATAAATCAAATGAAGGCTTTGCATCTGGTAATATGCTTGGTGTAGAACATGCTAGTGGTGAATATTATTTTTTTATAAATAATGATACGGAGTTATTGAATGACACCTCTTTAATCATGTCAAATTATTTAGATTTGCATGAAAATATAGCACTTTGTACGGCTAAAGTAAATGATGAAAATGGAATTTTTTCATCATCATATAAACTTTTTCCAAGTTTAAGCAAAGAGCTTTTTGGTAATTCTGTAGCAAGAAAACTCTCTAAACATAACTTTCCAAGTAATAAACTAAAGTTAGATAAACCAACTTTAGTTGAGGTTGTAAGTGGGTCATGTATGTTTTTTAGAGCAATAGACTTTAAAGAGATAGGTGGTTTTGATACAGAGTTCTTTTTATACTGTGAAGAAGAAGATTTATCTAAAAGAGTTTGGAACGCAGGGAAAAAAGTTATATTTTTGCCAGATGCTGAGATAGTTCATCATAGTGGAGGAAGTACACAAAAAAGTTTTGAAATTGAGAGAGAATATTATATTTCATATCATATATTGCTCAAAAAACATTTTAATTTTTTTAGTATTGTTATATTGAGATTATTGTTATTAATAAAGTTATTTAGAAGAAGTTTTAAGCGTAAAAATGGATGGAAGCTTTTTTTATGCGCAGTTAATGGATGCTCTAAAACACTTAGTTTGAGAGAGTAAATATATTCTGAAATATTTTATTTTTTGCTATTTCATCACTAGCGAT
>JALSLR010000033.1 GCA_026988245.1 Sulfurimonas sp. | reverse complement strand
TGCTAATTGTTTTTTTAACTCTTCATGGTTTATTAAGCTCATGTGTAAATCCTTTAAAATAATTCACTTGATTAGTTTATCAAATGAATCTAGTTTTTAAGGTTTACACAGTTTATTTTACACTCTCTCTTCGCAGAAGCTCAAGCTTCTACTTTATATTCTAAATCACCAGCGCGAGACTCTTTGTCATCTATGAGGTTTAGAATCTGTTTTTTCACTTTATCATAACGATACTGTTCTTTAAATCCGATGATGCGACCACCTGCGGCATTGGGATGACCTCCACCATCAGCCCACTCTTTTGATATTTGTGCAACGCTCACTTTGTTGTTTGCTCTTAAACTCATTGTCCCTCTGTAACTCACATCAACAATGAAGTCATACTCTGGATAGCTTAGAAGAAATCCATTCCCTACTATAGAGGTATTTCCAACTCCATAACTCAAAAATCCTTTGTAGCCTTTATAATATATAGTGTGCGATTCTCGTAGATTTCCTAGAAGTTTTACTATGTACTTTGTCGCTAAATTATCTAGGGTATTGTCTGTCTCCTCTTTAAAAAAATCTTTTTTAAGTGAATGTATCTTAGCATCAAGAATGATAGGGGCATTTTTTTCATCTACATACTGAGAAGCTTCTCTTAAAAGTGAAAGTTTATAGTTGTTGTCACTCTCCGCAAACATTACTCGGTTAAGTTCTCTTGTTTCATTGACAAGGCGCATACACACTTTTCCATACTCAAAGTTAGCTTCCTCTTCCATTTTCCATAAGTCAACAGCATTGACAACATTCACCATTGCATTCATCCATGATGGCTCATTAAATGTAAAGTTTTCTTTGACATAGTCATAGGTAATCTTTGTAGCACATCTCTCAACATCTAGAAAGTACCAGTCGTATTTTTTTGCACTTGCTTCACCACTTCCGTGATGGTCAAGGAGAGTGAGAGTAATATCACGCTTAGCGACACGTAGTTTTTTTACTTCATTATTGAGCCATCTTGATTCATCAGTTGTAAGATTTAAATCTGTAATAAGTATATAAGCAGCTTTATTTGAATTCTTTATTTGTTCAAGAATCAAATCAAGCTTTTGCTTTACTTCAGCTCCGTAATTTGCGTTGTAGTTTTTAAGTTTATAGGGTGTATAACTCATTACGAGTTGGCAACTATAGCCATCTAAATCTATATGTGATAGGTGATAAATTATTGTATTTTTCAAAATATTCCTTAATTTTATGATTATTCTTGTTTGGTTGTATCAATAGAGATAGAACCAAGTACTTCAAAGGTAGCATTAGAATCTATTTCAGCATGGGAGAGGGTAGTGACATCCAAAGAGAATCTTTCAAATATCTCTGATACACCTTTTCGTAAGGCTGGATCAACGATGATAATGACTGGAGAGACGCCATTTTGTAGTAGTTCTGTCGCTTTAGCACTTGTAGCTTGGATGAGGGCATTTATCTCCCCAACATTAAGCATGAGGTTTTTTACACCATCACTATCTTGAGATTTCTCTAGCATCATCTGCTCACTTGATGTGTCAAAAGTTAAAAGGCGAATCACACCATCTTCACTTGCATACATTTGAGTAATAGTACGTGATAATTTTGCTCGAACTTGTTCTGTGATAAACTCTACATTTTTGGTAAATTCTGCAATATCTGCTATGGTTTCTAATATGCTAAGCATATCTTTAAGTGGAATTTTTTCATGTAAAAGAGCTTTGAGAATGCGTTGTATAAGACCGATAGGTGCAACTTTAAGTACATCATCAACGATAACTGGAAAATCATTTTTAATTTTCTCAATAAGGGTATTGACCTCTTGGCGTGTAAGTAAGTCTTCAGCATTTTTCTTCACAAGTTCGCTCATATGCGTAGATATGACAGTAGAAGGGTCAACAACAGTATAACCATTGATGATGGCATCTTCTTTTTGTGAAGGCTCAATCCAAAGTGCATCTAAACCAAAGGCTGGTTCTTTTGTTGCCTCTCCATTTATCGCACCAGTAGCCATGCCACTATCCATCGCTAAAAATTGTTCGGGTCTAATCTCTCCATCACCTATACTGATACCCTTAAGTAGTATTTGGTACTGTTGTGGCTGAAGGTGTAAGTTATCGCGAATACGAACTTGAGGCATTAAAAAACCAAAATCTGAGGCTATTTTTCTTCTCATGGAACGGATTCGCTCTAGTAAGTCTCCACCTTGAGAAGCATCGGCTAATTTTATGAGTTGATAGCCAAGAGTAAGTTCCAGCATTTCAACTTTAAGAATGTCTTCAAGAGCACTCTCTTCATCTTTTGCTATCTCCTCTTGTGTTTTCTTTGGTTTTTTCTCTTTAAGTGCTTCTTCTTGTTCAGCCTTAGTTTTTCCAGCAAATTCATTTCCAACGTCTAAAAGTGTAAATTCACCTTTTTCATACTTATAAAGGGAATAGCCAAGAACTGAAAATATAAGTCCTACTAGACCCATAGATGCAGTAGGTAAACCGGGTACTAATGCAAATAAAAGCATCACAAATCCAACCATCATTAGGATCTTTGCATTACCCATGATTTGGTTTATAGTGCCTTCTGCAAAATTATCACCATCACTTGAACTTCTTGTGATCATAATACCCGTAGCTGTTGAGACTATCAATGCCGGTATTTGACCAACAAGACCATCACCAATTGTAAGGAGTGTAAAAGTTTTGGCAGATTCAGCTACGGTCATATCATGTTGAAAAACACCAATAAGAAAACCACCAATAATATTTATTAAAGTAATAATAATACCAGCAACAGCATCACCTTTTACAAATTTAGAGGAACCATCCATCGCTCCATAGAAGTTAGCATCTTGAAGTATATCTGCACGACGTTGTTTCGCTTGGGCATCATCGATAAGTCCTGCATTAAGGTCTGCATCAACTGCCATCTGTTTACCAGGCATAGAATCAAGTACAAACCTTGCACCTACTTCAGCAACCCTAGTAGAACCTTTTGTAATAACCATAAAGTTAATTAAAACAAGAATGGCAAAAACAATGATACCAATAACAAAGTTACCACCAACAACAAAGTTTCCAAAACTACTTATGATAGAACTAACAGCATCAGGACCTTCATGTCCATGGCTAAGAATCATCCTTGTAGTTGATACATTTAAAGAAAGCCTAAACAGTGTAACTATAAGGATAAGAGTTGGAAAAGTTGTTAAGTCAGTTGGTTTAGGTACATATAATGATATTAAGATGATTAAAACAGCAATGGCTATGGATATTGTAAGAAAAAAATCAAGTAATCCTGCAGGAAGAGGGACTATGATAATAGCTAGAATTGCCATTACAAATAAAACGACACTTAAATCTTTTTGACCTAGAAGGAAGTTTAGAGCAGTCCCAACTTGTTGCTTTGTATTTAACTTTTTTGCCAAGAAACTACTCTAATATATCTGCTAAAGTAAGTTCACCAAGGAAGCTATCTATTTTGCCTTGGAGTTTATTTAGAAATGGCCAAATAGAACATAATGAAGCTCTATCACTTGGACAATCGTCCATAGAGGGGGAGCATTCAAAGACTGTGGGGCTTTTCCCCTCAACAGCAGTCATGACGTCAAGCATATGTATCTCTTTAGTATCATGAGCAAGAGAGAAGCCTCCGTTAATACCTTTGAAAGATTTTAAAATATTTGCCTTTGCTAAAGACTGTAAGATTTTTGCTAAAAAACTTTTTGGTATAGAGAGCTGTATAGCGAGTGATTCACTTCCCATTGGCTTTTTGGCATTTGATAAAACGATAAGTGAAAGTATTGCATATTCACTTGCTTTTGTAATTAACATATATATATCTTTATTATTATATTTATATACTATATTGAGCAAAAGCCCAATATAGTAGCATGGACTAAAGTCCCTACAACCCCCTAAAGCTATAAAAGTAAACCTTTAAGAGATTGTAGTTAAGTTTATTTAAAAGATTATATCTAAAGAAAGCAAAATTTAGCTATAATTGCACTTCAACTTTTTACCTAAGTGTAAACTGTTAGATTATTATACCATTCAGGAGGCTATTATGGCTTTAGATTCGGCGAAAAAATTAGAGATTATCGCAACATACGGGCGCAAAGAAAACGACACAGGTTCTAGTGAGGTGCAAATCGCACTTTTAACTGCTAGAATTTCAGAATTAACTGAGCATTTAAAGATATTTAAAAAAGATCATGCATCAAGACTTGGACTACTAAAATTAGTTGGACAACGTCGTCGTTTGATGAAATACTTCAAAAGAACAGATAAAGAATCTTATATGGCTTTAGTCGAAAAACTAAACATTCGCGATAATATATAATTTAAAGAGCTTTTACTTGCAGTAAAAGCTCTACCTTCATAAAAATAATTCACTAATATCCTCCCCTTTTCACTTTAAATATTCTTTTTATATTTTTATATAACATCTTTTAATATTCAATTCAGTATAAGCGTTGTAAGCTTATGCAATTAATGTTTTTATGGAGGTTTAGTATGTCAAAGAGCGAAAATGGCATTGGTGCAGACGGTCTAACTTTTTTGGATGACGGTGAAGTTTTATATGATGATTTATATCTTTTAAGTGAAACAGATGAAAAAGGGATAGTGCAGTATGCAAGTGATTCTTTTTTAAAAGTTGCTGGTATGACTAGGGACGAGATTATCGGACAACCTCACAATATTGTCCGTCATCCAGAGATGCCACGCGCTGCTTTTAAGTCTTTGTGGGATGATGTCCAAGGCAAGGGTTTTTGGACAGGTTACGTAAAAAATGCTCGTAAAGGTGGTGGACACTACTGGGTATATGCAACTGTTTTACGCTCTATCGATAAAAGTGGTGCAATAAAGTATGTAAGTATACGAGTAAAACCATCACGTGAAGATATCAAAAAAGCTGAAGCACTTTACGCTACATTAGATTAAAAAGGAAAAATGATTATGGCATTAGTGAAAAAAAATACCCCATCTATATCATCACACGCTGCTAATGGTGGAGATAAGAGAAAACAAAGAACCTTAGCAAAACAACAACAAATTTCTGAAAGTATTGCAGGTGTAGCTATGACTATCCTAGATAATGCTCAAGAGAGTGTAAGTGCTATTGAAGAGTTGAAATCATCAATGGAACAAATTGCTACAGCAGCTGAAGAAAACTCAGGTGCAAGTGAGCAGGCCCTTTCAAATGTTAAAAACATAAATTCCAACATTACACGTATGAATGCAAGTATCTCTACTGTAATCTCTTCAACTTTATCAACTGGTGATAGCATAATGGCTTCAGTTGAAAAAATCAATGAATCAGTAGCACGAATGGATAAGGCAGTTGTTGTTGCTCGTGATTCGGCTACAAAAAGTGAAGAATTAAAAGTAAGTTCTCAAAATATTGGAGATGCCGTTGGTTTCATCGCTAAGATTGCAGATCAAACGAATCTACTTGCTTTAAATGCAGCTATTGAGGCATCTCGTGCGAAAGAACATGGAAAAGGTTTTGCGGTTGTTGCTGATGAAACACGTGCTTTGGCTGGAGAGAGTGAAAAAAATGCTGAGTTTATCTCCGAACTTGTAACGAAGATTCAGGCATCTATCGATGATATTATCAACTCGATTGGAGATACTACTGGTATCATATCTGAGAATGGCACAAAAGGTAATGCTTTGAGTGCAAAGATGGAAGAGCTTACAAAAATTGCTATCTATTCTGTTGAAGCAGCAAGAAGTGTAAGTACGTATACACAAAATCTTGGAGACATTGTTGCAAAGATAAATGATGGAAGTCAAGATATCGCAGATGCTTCTAGTTCTATAGCTACTTCAGTTGAAAAAACTTTAAATGGTATCGAAATACAGTCAGATGCTTTGGCACAGACTGAAGATGACATAAAAGACCTCTCAAGTCTTGCAGAGGAGTTGAAATTCTCAACTGACACTATGAAATCAGCTGAAGATATAGCACTTTCTGCAGATACTATTGGTGGAAATATGGAAGATATTCAAGCTGAACTTGAAGATGTGACAAATGCTCTCAATCAGATAGAATCTTCATCACACACAACAAATCAAAGTGCACTTAACAATAAAGAGCTTATAGATGCTGGTGTTATTGCTGCTAAAGATATAGATAAACTTATAGAGATAGCAAGAAGAAATTTTGATATATTAAAAGTATCTTTTGGTGTTGTGAAGTCAAGTGTTACTGAGATACGTGAGGCTTTTGGTGGGTCCATCTCTAAGGGTAATGCCGCGGCATCTGAACTCAATGTTATAGTTAAAGAGACTAAAAGTGTTGATAAAACTGTAAGTAATATTTCTAACTCAATCGTACAACTTAATATGCTTGCAATATCTGGATCCATAGAAGCTGCTCGTGCAGGTGAATTTGGAAAAGGTTTTGCTGTAGTATCAGCAGATATTCGTAACCTTGCAAAAGATTCAGAGAGTAATACTGAGAAAATTAATGATATTGTAGAATCAATGAACTCAGAGATTGATACAGTCAAAACAGACTGGACAAACTTGCTTGATTCTCAAGGAAGTGAACAGTCAAATATTGATACGCTTATAAATGATATAACGAAAATAACTGATATGCTTGTAGATTTACTTGATAGATACACTGGACTTAAAACTGTAAATGATCAAAATCTTGAGGGTATGAATCAAGTGATGATAGGTATCAGTGAAGTTCAAAAAGCAGTGGAACTTAGTGCAAGAAATGCTATGGAGTCCCGTAAAGCAAGTGAGCTAATTATAGAAACAGTATCTCACATAGGTGAGGGTGTAGAAGAGTTAGCAGTAATGGCAGATGAACTTCAACAAGGTTGAAGTTAAAGGTTAGGGATTTACAATGAAAATCGAAGAGATTTTAATTATTAAAAATGGCTCTGAAAGTTTTGGGATATCTACGCAAGATATTAATCAAATTTTTCGTGTACCAGATATCATGCCACTGCCTCTCCGACCTAGGGAAGTTCGAGGACTGAGTGTACTTGGTGGAACTATATCGACAGTTGTTGATGTGAATATGCTTTTAGGGATTTCTCAAGTAAATATTCAAAGTAATAATTCGAGATTACTCTCTTTAACAAATGAAAATTCATTAAATGCTTTACTTGTAAGTAAAGTCTACAATACTGTGATGATTAATGATGAAAAAATCGAATACATAGATAGAGAAGATGATGCAATAATAGCTATATATAAATATAAAGATATGATAGTTCAGATTATATCTATAAGTAAACTTCTTTCAAAAATAAAAAAAATAAATATTGAAGCTAAAACTGTTAATGAGCAAAAGGTAAAAGATAAAACAATAGTAGAGGAATCATCAAAAAGATTTTTAATTTTTAAAATGGATAAGGAACGTTTTGCTATAGATATTGATTTTTTACAAGAGATAATACTCTCAGATATTACTTTTACAGAGATAACGGGTTCAAGAGAAGAAATAATGGGTCTTATTACACTAAGAGATGACTTAATAACTGTTATAGACTTACGGACATATTATGGTTTTAAAAAAGTATTTAATGAGAAAAATAGGATTTTAATTACAACCGTTAATTCTAAAACGATAGGCCTGTTTGTTGATGAAATTGTAGATATTAAGAACTTTGTAGATAAAAATATAGAGTACATGGGTGCTGATTTTGATCAGGCAAAAATTTCTGGGGTACTTCACGATGAAAATTCTCTCATATCATTTTTAGACGATAGTGTGATTTGTGATTTATTAAAGGTAAATGAAGCATATATCGATACAAAAGAAAAAATGAAAGATGCAGAACTTCAAGAAAATGAATCCTTAGAAGTTATAGTTTTTAAACTAGATAATAGAGAATATGCCTTTGAAGTTGATAAGGTAGCAGAGATTATTGACTCTGTTAAACCAACAGATGTGGCTATGACAGAATCAAAAATAGATGGGGTTATAAATATACGTGGGCAGATAGTCCCTGTTGTTTCCTTGTTTAAGATATTGGGAATTACAGAAAAATCACATGAAGATTCTAAAATTATTGTGACAGATATCAACAACTCCAAAGTGGGTTTTGTAGTTGAAAGTGTAAGTGATATCTTAAAGGTAAACTTAGATGATATACAATCACAAGAAGATGAAATATTAACAGATGTACTAAACCTTGAAGATGGAAATAAATTAGTAATGATGATGAATATAGAAAAAATGATACAAAAAGAAGGTGTGTAAATGGCTAAGAAAGTACTAATAGTAGATGATTCAGCACTTGTTAGAAAACAGTTAACTACCGTTATCTCGGAACTCGGTTTTGATATAGAGGTTGCTAAAAATGGACAAGAAGCTGTAGATATGGCGCTTAAGACCAACTATGATGTTATCACTATGGATATAAATATGCCAGTGATGGATGGGATAGAAGCTGTAAAACAAATCATGGAAAAAAATCCAACAGCTATACTGATGGTCTCATCGCTGACAACTGAAGATGCAACGATAACAATGGATGCATTAGATTTGGGTGCAATAGATTATATTTCTAAGCCTGGGACTATGAATATTGGTAAGGTAGAAAATACTGAATCTATACTTCAAAAGGTAAAATCTCTTTCACGCATACCAAAAAGAAGGTTGCAACGAATCCGTAAAGTAGCGCCTATGCGTGAAAGACGTGCTGTTGCAAATAAAGAAATATCAAATTTGACCTCTAAAGATATAGAAAAAATCATCTTAGTAGGTTCCTCTACTGGTGGACCTGGTTTGATAGAACAAATATGTGCAGCTGTACCTGCTAACTATAAGTATCCTATATGTGTAGTACAACATATGCCTGAGCAATTTACTGCCGCTTTTGCACAAAGACTCGATCGTGCTTCAGCATTAAATGTACATGAATCAGCTTCAAATATGGAAGTAATACCTGGAAATATTTATGTAGCACGTGGCGGTATCCATATGCATTTTGCTAAAAAAACATCTGGAAAAATAGTGATTCGTGAGGAAAAAGATAAGGGGACTTGTTATTTCCAACCGAGTGTCAATGAGATGATGTTTAGCGCTTCTAAGGTGTTTAACCCTGAGCAGATAGTTGGTGTAATCCTTACTGGTATAGGTGATGATGGTGCTGCTGCTATGGTTGAGTTAAAGAAAAATGGTGCATATACTCTAGGAGAGAGTGAAGAGAGTGCTACTGTGTATGGTATGCCAAAGGTTGCTTACGATAATGGTGGAGTCAGCGAACAACTTGACTTTAAACAAATTTTACATAAAATCGCTACATTAAAATAGGAGTAAAAAAAATGGCTTTACTAAAAAAACATACTTCTCAAGTTCTTGATGATTTACCCACTTTTGAAAGACTAGATGAAGCAATTGATTATTTTAATGAAAATATTGATACAGATAAACAAGATTATGCACTTGAAGAGATAGCAAAGTTTCCTGATGGTGGTGAGTTTTTAGTCTCTTTGATTGACCATGAGGAGGTAGAGAAAAACATATCTACAAAAGTAGCCTCTGTAATATCAAATATGGACCCTGAAGATGCTCCAATAGAAAAAATTATGGAGCTATTAAAACTCAATAATGCATATGTTAGAAATCTAGGTATATCAATACTTAGAGATTTTGGTACAGCTATAAAGTATTATATCGTTAAGTTTTTAATAGGTGATGATAGAGATTTAAGAATATTTGCCATAAATGTTTTAGGGGATGTTAACTTTGCTGAGTCTCGTGATATGTTAGTCGAGTTACTAGAAACTGAAAAAGATATAAATGTTGCAATGACTGCTGTTGACTACATGGGAGAGATAGGTGAGATAGAAGATATAGAACTCTTGAGTTCGCTTAAAGATAGGTTTAAAGATGATGTCTATGCACAGTTCGCTGTGGATGGTGCTATTAAGATGATAGAAGGATAGGGTGATGGCTGAGCATCTTTTATCTGCAGAAAATTTTCTTAAAATAGGGGAATTTATTTATCGTAAAAGTGGGATTCATTTAGAAAAAGAAAAACATTATGAAAAAATTGCAAAATACATTGATAAGCGCGCAGAAGAACTTGGCGTAGATAGTTTTCGTAAATACTTTTTTAAACTTCGTTTTGAAGATAAAGAGGGGGAGGAGTTTCAAGAACTCATGAATGGGGTGACCGTTAATGAGACTTACTTTTTTAGAGAAAAAGATCAGTTTGAAGTGCTCGTTGATTCAATCTTGCCTGACTTAGATAGGATTATGCCAAAAAACAGACCATTGCGTGTTCTTTCCTCCCCTTGTTCCACTGGAGAGGAACCCTACTCTATGATACTTCATATGGTAGAAGAGGGGAATTTAATTGAGCATCGTGATATTGAAGTTGTTGGGATAGATATTGACTCAACAGTGATAGAAAAAGCAAAAAAAGCAAGATATACAGAACGTTCTGTTCATGCAATACCAAAAGATATACTCGGTCGTTGGTTCGTGAAAAAGAATTTAGGGTATCAACTTGGTGATGATTTGATGGGGACAGTTGATTTTCAAGTTGCAAATATATTTGACAAGACTATGATGCGTAAACTTGGGAAATTTGATGTTATTTTTTCCAGAAACATGTTGATATATTTTGATGATGCCTCAAGAAAAGAGGTAGCTATGACTTTTTATGATATGCTTAATCCTGGTGGCTATGTACTTTTAGGTCATGCAGAGTATATGAGTAGAATAGTATCAGTTTTTAATGCCAAAAAAGTAGGTAAAACTTTAGTTTACCAAAAATAAAAGAGACGCTGAATTTGCTTGAGAGTCTTCAACAGACTCTGAACCAAGTTCAGCAAAGAACTTTAAGATAAAAAATAAAATTAAGGAAATACACTATGCCATTAGTAATATTTGTAGATGATTCAGAAACAGCGTTAGCATCAACTAGGATGGTAACAAATAGTATGCCAATTGAAGTAAAACAATATACACAAGCACAGGTAGCTCTTGATGAGATAAAAGCTGGTATGACACCAGACTTAATCATAACTGATCTTAATATGCCAGTGATGAATGGATTAGAGTTTTTAGCAGGACTTAGAGCAGTAGAAGCTACAAAAAGAACACCATGTTTGATGCTGACGACTGAAACTAAAGATGAGTTAAAGCAAGAGGGTAAGGCACTAGGATTAACAGGTTGGATAGTGAAACCATTTAACCCAGCACAATTAAAACAAGCAATAACTAGAGTGTTAAGACTTCCATAGGGATATAAAATGTTGATGTTAACTTCAATTAAAGAGCTTTTAGAACATATAAAAGAAGTTCAAATAGATACTATAGACTTGTCAAAAGAATCTACTATGATTCTTGGTCGGTTTATTGAAGAGAAAAATATTGAACTTGATGAAAATGCTGCAACATCATTGCAACTACAAGATATTATTTCTCAGCAATTAACAGCTACCATAGAAGCGATAAATAGTGTTCAAAAAAGTATAGAGATTTTTGAAAATGCATACCAATCTGATGAAAAAGTTGTCTCAGGTAGTATGGAAAAATTGCAAGATAAACTAAAGTTGACGCTTACAGACGCAAGAAATAAGCGAGAGGCATTTTCTGGCAAACTTAGACATGAAAATGAAGATGAAATAGAGTTCTTTTAAGAACTAAGGAGATATTATGGCAAGTATAATGGTAGTAGATGATTCCAAAACAGTAAGAAGTTACCATGGTTCTATTCTAAAGTCTTTTGGTTTAGATGTAGTAGAAGCTGAAAATGGGATGGAAGCATTGGAAAAAAGCTTAGATGCAGAGATAGATTTATATTTAGTAGATGTTAATATGCCTGTAATGGATGGCTATTCGTTTATCACGCAACTAAGAAAACAAGCGAACCATAAAACTGTGCCAGTTATAATGATAACTACGCAGGCAAAAGAAGAAGATAAAGCATCCGCTTATAAAGTTGGTGCAAATTTGTTTGAAACAAAACCAATAAGACCAGAACAATTAAAAGCATATATAGATATTTTAGTAGAGATGTAGGGAGAAGTTATGGATCCATTATTAGAACAGTTTTTAGGTGAAGCAAGAGAAAACCTATCTTTCATAGATCAAAATATAGAAGGTATTGGTGGGGATGACCCAGAGCTTTTAAACTCAGTATTTCGTGCAGCGCATACCCTTAAAGGAGGAAGTGGAATAGTTGGTTTTGAAAGCGTTAAGATAATAACGCATCATGCAGAAGACCTGCTAGATATGTTGCGTGCTGGTAAACTAGACTTTGCCGAATCTATGACTGAAGTTCTTTATGATGCCTTTGATGAAGTCCTCAATCTTATAGATGCTGCTGAAGAGAGTGGTGGAATTGTTGATGCTGATGAAGAGAGGGTGTCTTCAATTGTTGAAGCCTTAAGTCAACAGATGGGAAAAGAGCTTGAAGGTGAAAAGGCATGGGCATTGCCATTTACACTTCTTGATGATAGTTCTCAAATAATAAATTTTCCATTAGATGGATTAAATGGAATTAATTCTCAAAAAGTGGCATTTTTAAATAAACCTATAGATGAATCTTTTGTTAAAGAACAAAATTTTTATGCGGTCACTTTTGATATAGATGAATCATGTATGGTATATGGAAATGATCCTATATATGCACTTTCACTTTTAGGTGAAAATGTGATTGCAATATCTTCATGTATAACAGATGATAACTCAAAAGCTATTCTTAGTGGCACAGAAGATGAAGACGGTCTTCTTCTTAAAACACAACTTAATGCCTTTGTATATGGCACATACGAAGAGATAGAAGAAGCTCTTTTCAACTTTAGTGATGAGATAGAGCTTTTACCATTAGATATAGATACTTTGTTGAAGGTAAACTATGGTGATAGTGGACATGCTATAGACTCTTTAAAAGAGTTATGTGATATAGCTGATGATTTTGATTTAAAAACAATAGCGAGTGAGGTTCGTAACTCTCTAGAATTAGTAGGGAGTGATACTATTCAATATGCTCAGCTAAAAAGATTTTTAGATATAGGTGGACTCATAAAAGAGGAAGATACAAGTAAGCTAAAAACATTTTTTAAATCCCTTTTTAAGGGTGAAGTATATGCTGGAATGCAAGACAATCTTCCATCAGATGAAGCACCAGCTCCAAGTCAAAATCAGAGTGAATCTCCAGAAATGGATGAAACAACACAAGAAATTTTACAAAATATGTTCCAACAGCAGTATAAAGCGATAGACTTTATAGAGAACGATGAAGATTTAGCAAGAGTAGTGAGCATCTTAGATAAAATGAAAAAATTTATGCCAGAGATTCCAGATACATTTAGTTCTAAGGCTGAAGTTAGTTCATTTATAGCAAATGAACTAGGACTAGAGAGTAGTGTTGAAGAAGTATCGGTTGAACAAGTTTCCGAACCTATAGCCCAAGTAAAACAAGAAAATATTTCAAGTCAAGAAGTAGCTATAGAACAAAATACAGTTGAACTTATAGAGGAGGAGAAACCTAGTATAAAAAAAGTAGTACCTAAAAAAGAAGATAAAAAATCTATAGTAGGTAAAACTGTAAAAATAGATCAAGAATCGATTGATAGTTTGATGAATGTAGTTGGTGAACTCCTTGTTGCAAAAAATTCACTTCCATATTTAGCAGATAATGTTATAGGGATGACACATGACGTCATTAAACGAGAAATTATGGATAAATATATATTTATCAATCGTTTATCTGAAAAGCTTCAAGATTTAATCATGGGAATGAGAATGTTACCTATATCTTATGTTTTTGATAGGTATCCAAAACTCGTTCGTGATATATCTAAAAAACTTGGTAAAAAAGTAAAACTAGATATGAGTGGTGGTGAAACTAAACTTGATAAAAATATGATAGAGATGTTAGCTGACCCTATGATTCACATCATGAGAAACTCACTCGATCATGGGATAGAGATGCCAGATGTCCGAGAGAAAAAAGGCAAAGACTCAAGTGGAACAGTGACTCTATCAGCTTTTGCTCAGTCTGATAAAATAGTTATTCAGATTATAGATGATGGTGCGGGTATTAATGTGCAAAGAGTTGCAGATAAGGTTTTAGAAAAAGGTTTAATGACCTCTGAAGAGATTGATAAACTGAGTGAAGATGAGATGGCAGAACTAGTCCTTATGCCAGGATTATCAACAGCTGAAGAGATTACTGAGTTTAGTGGTCGCGGTGTTGGTATGGATGTTGTTAAAAAATCGATAGAAGGTTTTGGTGGAACTATTGGGATTAAAACTACTGCAAATGTTGGAACAACTATCACATTAAGTATACCAGTCTCTCTCGCAGTAACCTCTCTTCTACATATCCTTATGGACAATATCCATTATGGTATCCCGATGGAAAGTGTGAGTGAAACAGTTAAAATTGATAAAAGTGAGATAGAATACTTACATAATGAGCCTTTTATCTACATTCGTGGTGAGGTTATTCCTCTTTTATTTATTGACTCTATGCTTGATAAAAGTGATATGGAAGAGAAGCCACTATCGATAGTGGTTTTAAATATAAAAGGAAATATGCTAGCTGTTGTGGTGAATGAATTTTTAGGACAATTAGATGTTGTGCAAAAGCCACTTGTAGGTATAATGGAGGCACATCCACTCTTTAGTGGGACAGCATTACTTGGTAATGGTCAAATAATTATGTCCATAGACCCTCATGGGTTACTCGGTATATCTGCTTCTTTAAAGCTTAAAGAGCAAGAAGAGGTAGCATAAGGATAATGCAATGGTAGATTTAATAGTATTTAGTGTCGCTAATAATAAGTATGCTTTAAATATTGATAATGTTATTAGAATTATTCAAGCTACTAGTTTAACTGCAGTACCTAATTCACACAAATTAGTTGATGGCATTATGTCTTATGAAAAGAATGTTATTAAAGTACTTAACTTTAGAAAACTTATAGGACTTAAGCCCCATGAGGAAGACTCAAAAGAAGTTGATGAATATGATCAAAAACTTATTTTTTTTGAAAACATAGATGATACTTTTGCTGTAAAAGTAGATAGCATAGATGATATAGCCCACATTAAAGAAGATGAGATAATGAGTGCTGACGATGACCAAGGTTCTAATGAGTTTTTAGATATAAAAGGTGTCTTAGATTTGGATGGTGTTTTGATAAATATTATTCAAGATTTAAGATTACCAAAATAAGGAGTTTCTGATGGCAATAGCATATGATGGTTTAAAGGCAAATTTTTCAGCTGTAATTTATGAAGATGAAGTTATAACCTTAAGAGAGTATTTGCAAGAAAAAGCTGGAGAAGAGATTAGCTTTGATTTTAAGTCTTGTGACGACATACACTTAGCTGTTCTTCAATTAGTGATGGCATATAAAAAAAACTACAGTGCTTCTTATCTCTTTGGTGATGATAGGAAAACATTTGAATTAGTTTTAAAGGGATTTGTGTCGAGTGAAAACTATTGTAATTAGTAATCGTAAGGGCGGTAGTGCAAAAACAACCACTGCTGTAAATATAGCAAGCGGACTTGCAAAAAAAGGTTCAGTCTTACTTTTAGACTTAGATACGCAAGGGCATGCATCTATAGGTGTAGGTTGTGAACCAAGTGAAAATCTTGGGGTTCATTCGATTTTTGAGGGTAAGACACTAAGCGAGACTTTTATACCAACTGTGCATAAAAATCTTACGCTCTCACCAGCTTTAGCCTTGTTTGATGTATATGAGTACTCAGATTTAAGAGGGGTGTTAAAGAGTAGATTTAAGAGGGAAAGGATTGAGGATTTTTTTGACTATTGTGTGATAGATACACCGCCAACTTTTGATGCTATATTAAAAAATTCACTTGAGGTTGCAGATGCTGTAGTTGTCCCCTTTGTCCCCCATCATTTAGGTGTAGTAGCTGTTGGACAAATGATGAGAGCAGTCTATCAAAGTGCAAAAAATATAGATAGGGAGTTAGCAGATGTATCAATACTCCCTGTAATGTATAACCCTCATATTAATGAGCATAGAGAATCTTTAGAAAGAGTAAAAACTTCTTTTGGCCAAGAGAAACTTTTAAGCCCAATTGGTGTTGATATTAAACTTGCTTCACAGTTTGAATCTGGCTCACCAATCATACTAGATGAAAAAAGATCTAAAGGTATGAAAGACTATAAAAATTGCGTAGAAGAGTTACTAAAAAGATTATAGGAGGAAGTTATGAAGGTACTTGTTGTCGATGATAATGCAAATAATAGACTGATATTGAGATTGATGCTAGATGATTATGAAGAGTCTAATGATATTAAGTTTAGTATTTCTGAAGCTGAAGACGGACAAATAGCTATCGATATGTGTAAAAAAGAACAGTTTGACATAGTTTTTATGGATATAATGATGCCAAATGTAGATGGACTTGAAGCTACTAAAGTTATAAGAGAAAATGATTCAAAAATAATGATTATCGCTGTTTCTGCAGTTGATGACAGTGATAAAATGAAGCTTATCTTAAATCATGGTGCGGAAGATTATATCCCTAAACCAGTAAATGCAGATCTGTTTGTCAATAGAATTACAAACTATTTTAATATTATTAAATCACGTTCCCATAGGGTTGAAAATAAAAACTTTCGAAATGTATTTAGTTCAAATGTATATAATCGATATACCAAATTTGTTATTGATTCAGATGATGCTTTAGCAGAATTTTGGGAATGTTTCTTGTTTAATACTACAGAAAAATTTGACAATATTAGCGATGTTGTTCGTACAGCTTTTTCTATAGCAGAAGCTCAACTACAACTAGCAAGTGAATCATCTGTCTATATTGAAGAATCTGAAGATTTTCAGTATTTTACATTAATTAATATTGATGTGTTGCCGATCAAAGTGATAGAACTTATGATAAAAAAATCACAGAGTGCTTTAGTATATAAAATAGAAGATAATAAGTTATCTTTTAAACTTGAAAAAATAAATAGCATGCTCGAAGAAGAACTTATAAGCAAAGTAGAAGAGGTTTCTCCTGTAGTTCAGCAAAGTGCTCAATATGTTAAAGAAAAGGAAGTGTTAGAAGTATTTGATTATCTAGATGAAGATGATAAAATGGACTTAGAAGAGTATGCATCTAAACTAAGTTCTTTGATGCTGATTGTTGGAAGTGGTGATATATCAGAAGATGAAGTTGAAGAGATGTATACTTATTTAGAAAGACTAGGACAGATACTCTCTACTTATTCTGAGATATACCCCATCTCAATGTCTCTCTCAAGGTTAGCATCATCAATGCAAACGCATAAAGATGTATTTATGGAAAAATCAGAATTAATAGGGCCTTTATGTAAGGCTTTCTCAAACGATATGTCAAGTTGGATACAGATGAGTTTTTATACAGGTGCACCAAGTATAGACTTTATGAATGATACAATTGCAGTAAATACTCAAACTATCGCTTCGATGCTAAGTATGGATGATAACACAAGTGATGTCGAAGAAGACCTTGATGATATATTTGACTTCTAGGAGGAACTTAAATGAACTATAAAGTAAAAGTACAAAATGTATGTAGATGTTTTTTAAAAAGTGGTTTTGGTGAAGAGAGTGTCTTTGATACAAAAGATGAAGCGCAAAAAGAAGCTGAGTATATGATAGGGATTATGCGTTCAAATTTTTGTCAAAAACATGAATTTGCTATTACTGAACAGTTTGGTGATTTTACTATTCATATTAAACCAAGGGGCTAGAGAAATATCTCTATTGCCCTGGCTAAATCCTCTTTTGTGTCAATGCCAAAACCTGTAGAAGCAACTTTAATCATACTGATTTTTTTACCATGGTAGATGGCTCTTAGTTGTTCAAGCTTTTCTATGTCTTCTATAGGTGCATCACTTAAGCTACAAAATTCATTGAGGCTTTTTTTATCAAAGCCATAGATACCTATATGACCGAAGTAAGTAGCACTGCCACCTTGATTGTAAGGGATAAGTGAACGTGAAAAATAGATAGCATTATCCTTAGCATCATGGATAACTTTAACTAGGTTTGGATCTCGTGCTGCATCTTCATTGACTGCATTATAGCAACTAGCCATGATAAACTTTTCTTTGTTTGATTGAAGTTTTTGAAGTCTACGCATGAGTGCTTCAACTACTCCAACCTCGATAAATGGTTCATCAGCTTGAACATTGATGATGAGTTCATCTTCTTGAACTCCTGCTATATTTGCACATTCGTTGATGCGGTCAGTTCCGCTTTTATGAGTTGTTGAAGTTAGCATTGCTTCAATGCCGTATTGCTTACATACATTTATTATTTTTTCATCATCAGCAGCGACGACAACTCTGTCTAAATGGGCGACTTGTTTGGCAGTTCTTACAACCATTGGTAAACCACCAATATCTGTGAGTACTTTTTGAGGGAACCTTGTTGATGCTAAGCGAGCAGGGATAATAATCATACTTTAAATGCCTTTGGATATAATGTCAGTATTATATCTAATAAAAGGCTTACATGACACTTTATCAACCAGAGTCGGGTTATTGTTATAACAGTGATTCGCTTTTTTTATATGATTTTATTACTAAATTCAAACCAAAAGGTACTATGCTTGATGTTGGTGCTGGCTGTGGGATAGTAGGACTTTTATGTGTTAGAGATTATGATAAAATAAAGCTAGATGCTATAGAAAAGCAAGCGTTGTTTTTACCATATGCTCGAAAAAATGCAGTTGTAAACTCGTTGGAATACACTCTATATCATGGAGATTTTTTAAGCTTTGATTTTGATAAAAAGTATGATTTTATTATTTCAAACCCCCCATTTTATCACTCTGAAAGTACTAAAAGTGAAGATGAAATACTTAAAATTGCAAGATATAATACTCATTTACCATT
>JALSLR010000032.1 GCA_026988245.1 Sulfurimonas sp. | reverse complement strand
CAAGTAGTATCACAAAATCATTAAATCCATAATGAGAATATATCTTCATAATATGCCATAAAACAGGTTTACCGCCTATCTCAACCATAGGCTTTGGCTTAATTGCTGTCTCTTCTGATATCCTTGTGCCATAACCACCTGCCAATAGAACTACTTTCATTGTAACACCCCTTTTAAAAATCTAATCTCTTTATCTAAGTCAACCTGCGAGTTCCCAACAAAAAGCCCATTTTCATGCAGGTAATCGGCATTTTTAAGCTCATCGTGTATTTCATAATCAAAAAATCTCATAACATCATTTCTTGCAAAATTACCTGTTACAATAGGACGACAGTCTATTTTATTTTCTTGGAGTTTTTTTATGACATCTTTTCTTTTCAGTTTTGACTCTGGTCTTATTATTAGTGAAAAACCGAACCAAGAACTATTATCAATATCTTTTTGAATCATAAAATCTTTATGATCTTTAAAAAGCTCTACAAAAAGTTTAGCATTCTTTCGTCTCTGCTCTAAAAAAGATGGAAGTTTTTTGAGTTGTTCTATACCTATTGCTCCACTCATCTCCACTGGACGAACATTGTACCCTGGAAGTACAAACCTAAATGACTCTTCAAACCAATCATTTCTTTTTTCACATACTTTATTTTCTTTTGGAAGATTTCTAGTCCAACCATGAGCTCTCATAGAGAGAAGTATGTGGTAAAGTTCTTCATCGTCAGTTGTTACAAATCCACCTTCCATTGTTGCCATATGGTGAGAGAAGAACGTTGAGAATGTTCCCATCACTCCAAAAGTACCCGTTTGTTTATCTTTATACTCTGCACCCATAGATTCACAGTTATCTTCTATTACAAAGATATCTTTATCTTTTATCATCTCATTTATCTTGTCAAAATCATTTGGATTACCAAGAAGATTTACTGCCATTATCATTTTTGTATTTTCTGTTATAGCAGATTCTAAGGCTTCTAAGTCATAGTTTAGTGTTTCTAAGTCTATATCTACAAACTTTAGCTTTAGTCCATACTGTTGTAATGGAAAATAAGTTGTTGACCAAGAGACAGCTGGAACTATCACTTCATCACCTCGTTTAAGCATTGGGTTTTTGGTGTAAAAAAGTGCTGCAGTTGCTATTAAGTTTGCAGTTGAACCTGAACTGACCATAACAGCATACTCTCGTCCGACAAATTTTGCAAAATCTTTTTCAAAAGCTTCAACACTTTCACCCATTGTAAATATATCTCTATCTATTACAGATTGTATCGCATTTAATTCTTTTTCATCCCAAGTGGATGTCGCTAACGGATAATTATCAACCATTTACTACCTCTTTTAAATAATATTCATATGTTTTTTTAATACCATCGCTTAACGATGTTTTGTAATGCCAACCAAACTTCTGAAGTTTTGTATCATCAATCAGCTTTTGCTTCATACCGACAGGCTTACTTAAGTCATGTACAAACTCGCCATCATAACCAACAACTTCTGCTATAGCCTTATAGTATTCATTGATAGTATAATCATGCCCTAAGCCAACATTGATGTTTTGGGGCATATTTTCAAAGTTTTCCAGTGCGTAGTAAACAAAATCAGCCAAATCCTCAGCATACATAAACTCTCGTCTTGCTTCACCATCACCCCATATATCTAGTGTCTTGTGATTACTCTTTTTTGCTTCATCTATTTTTTTTATTACAGCTGGTAGCATATGTGAATGTTTCGGGTCAAATTTATCATATCTACCATATAAATTACAAGGGATAACAGTTTTGTAACTATATGTAGCATCTTCACGACTGATATATTCACACAATCTGGTCGCCGTTATCTTTGCAATAGCATATCCTTCATTTGTAGGTTCTAATTCACCTTTTAAAATCAACTCTTCAGAGAGCGGATTTTTTGCAGCTCTTGGATACATACAAGAACTACTCATATTCATAAGATATTTTACACCAGCTTCTTTTGCACCCATAATAAGGTTTAACCCCATTTGAGTGTTATCAACAAGAAACCTAACTGGGTTCGACATATTTGCTTGAATACCACCAACTATACCTGCACAATGTATGACTATATCAGGATTATGTAGTTTTATATAATCATCAACTGATTTTCTATCTAACAGATTTAGTTCAGAACTTTTTGGAGTTAAAAGAGTATAATTTTTTGATTTTTCAAATTCCACTATATTTCTTCCAACCATTCCATGTGAACCGGTTATTAATACAGTTTTCAACTATCCCAACTCCTATTCAAAATAGTTCATAATAGCGTAACCACCATCTTTGAGATACTGGTCTTTTGTCATAAGCTTAAGATCGCTTTCCATCATATCATTTACTAATTCTTCTAACTTATACTCTCGTTTCCATCCAAGTTTTGTCTCTGCTTTTGTTGGGTCTCCCAAAAGAAGATCTACCTCTGTAGGTCGGAAGTATTTTGGATCTACTACTACAACTTCATCACCAACTTTTAAGTTTGTCTCTTTAAGGTTAAGCTCTTGAACTCTATTTGTATCTATCGATGTGATGACACCTTTCTCGTCTACACCTTCACCTCTAAATTCCAACTCTATCCCTACATATTTAAATGCCATTTTAACGAAATCTCTTACAGTTGTTGTTTCTCCTGTAGCTATTACCCAATCTTCAGGTTTATCAGCTTGCAGTATCATCCACATCATTCTTACATAGTCTTTAGCATGTCCCCAGTCTCTTTTGGCATCAAGGTTTCCGAGATAGAGTTTATCTTGAAGTCCTAGCGCTATCTTAGAAGCTGCTCTAGTTATTTTTCTTGTTACAAATGTTTCCCCTCGCACTGGTGACTCATGATTAAAAAGGATACCGTTACATGCAAACATATCATATGCTTCACGATAATTGACAGTTATCCAATAAGCGTACATCTTTGCAACAGCATAAGGACTTCTTGGATAAAACGGTGTTGTTTCACTTTGTGGTGTCTCTTGTACTTTTCCATAGAGCTCACTTGTGGAAGCTTGGTATATTTTTGTCTTTTTTTCCAGTCCTAAAAGTCTTACAGCTTCTAAGATTCTTAATG
>JALSLR010000031.1 GCA_026988245.1 Sulfurimonas sp. | reverse complement strand
GAGCAACTTTTAGAGCTTTTAAGACGATACCCTAATCAAAGTGGTATCATCTACACCTCTTCTCGAAAAAAAACCCAAAGTCTCAGTCAGTATCTGAATGCGCAAGGTTATAAAACACTTGCCTATCATGCAGGATTACCGCATCAAGAACGAAGTGATGTTTACCATGCTTTTGTGTATGATGAGGTGCAGATTGTGGTGGCAACTATCGCTTTTGGAATGGGGATAGATAAGAGTAATATCCGTTTTGTTGTCCACATGAGCTTACCTAAAACGGTAGAAAATTACTATCAAGAGATGGGTAGAGCAGGGCGCGATGGCGATGATGCGGAAGTACTTTTACTCTATAGTGCGGCAGATATGGTGCAGCAGAAACATTTTATAGACCAGATACAAGATGCAGTGTATAACCGTCATGCTCTTGATAAGCTTAATGCAATTTATCGCTACTGTAGTAGTGAAACTTGTCGCCATCAGATGATTGCAAAGTATTTTGAAGATGATATCCTTACATGTAAGAGTCATTGCGATAACTGTACCGAGGATAAAAAAGAGCGCAAGGATATAACAGTCCAAGCACAAAAGCTCCTTTCGACTATCTATAAGACCTCTCAGATGTTTGGAAAAAACTATCTTATCGATATCTTGCGAGGCTCAAAAGAGCAGAAGATTTTAGCAAATCATCATGATGAGCTTTCTGTGTATGGGATAGGTGAAGAGTTGAGTAAAAAACAGTGGTTTGTGATTGTGGATAGGCTCTTAGAAGTAGGTGCTATTGATTTTAATGAACATAAGGGTTTGATTTTATCTCAAGAGGGTGTCTTGATTTTAAAAGGAAAGAGCACTTTAGAGATAGATGCCTCACGCTTATACGTAAAGCAAGAAAAACTCAAGAAAATCATCAACGAGGTCTTTGATTTTAATAGTGATTTATTTGAAAAACTCCGAATTTTACGCTCTGTTATCGCCAAAGAAAATAACATCCCAGCTTATATAGTTTTTGCGGACAAAACCTTAAAAGAGATGGCAAGAGATGTGCCTCAAACTAAGGAGGAGATGCTTGCTATTAATGGGGTGGGGGCTAAAAAGCTAGAGCAGTACGGGGAACAGTTTATTGCCCTGCTTAAATCTTTAAAGTAATCTATCTATACCTTTTAAAGACTCTTTGAAAATCTATCTTTGCTTCGCATTTAAGATCGCTAAACTCATAAGTTTCATCAAAAAAATCACCAACTTTGATAAATCTTTCCCCATTATGTCTAAAAATCTTCGCCTTAAAATCTGTAGTATCTACTAAGATATAGTATTTTACATTTTCAGACTCATAGATATCAAACTTTATAGTCTCATCTCTTCTTGCCGTAGAAGGACTTAATATCTCTACAATAATTTCTGGGGCTTTTGAGATATAGATCTTATTTAAATCATCACACACTATGGAGATATCAGGTCGCAAAATAGTGTCATCACTGATTTTATAATCCTCTTCAATTAAGACTTCACAGTTTGGGCAATCTTCAAAAGAGTGAACAAATTGTGCTGTTATTAAAGCATTTAAACTTTGATGTTTTTTGACTGGAGCAGGTGCCATAGCATAAGCAGCGCCAAGAATAAGCTCCCAGTCACCTTCCCAATGTTTATAATCTTCGTAAGTGTACTGCTCGATATATGCTAAATTTGTCATGATTTTCCTTTTTTTATCCAAGCTATGTAAGTTGGGCAACTCTGTAATCAACATAACGTTTTGCTAGCTCTTCTGTTCTGCTTGAAGCTAAAATAGTTATTAATAATGTTGCAAATACTGCGTACATCATATTAATATTGAGAAAATATAGCACTCCTGCAAAGGCAATAGTTGGGATTAAAACAAAGAAAAATCCAAGCATAAGTTTTATAGAGAGTTTCAACTTAGTCTCAAACTTAGAGTGAATACCAATAACACACCCTAGGGGTTCATTTTCAAATTTTGTAAGCTCTTCTTGGATGTCAAAATTGAGATTATTGCGTCTAAAAGCATTTTGAATGGTATTGTAAAGAAATTTATCGGTGAATTTTAAAAATATCTGTAACATAATAATCTCCTCTCTTATGAGATATAATAACATAAAATAGAAAATGTTTTGCTTACATGTAAGGAGATTGCCACGTCGTTTCACTCCTCGCAATGACGGTCATAACATTTCTCAAACTCTCATTGCTTTTTTCAAACTGTCATTGCGAACGAAGTGAAGCAATCTATGCATACTAATAGTTATACGCTACCTTATAATTTGGATCATTTTCTTCATAAGTACAGTGAGGACCAGCTAGGGTTAAGATAGCTTTACAGTCCTTGCTTAGGTGACGAAGTTGAAGGTTTTTATCGGCTTCTTCATATTTTTTTGTGATAGCATCAATGGCTTCAACACCAGATGAATCCATAACGCGTGCATTTTGAAAGTCAATAACGACTTTTTTTGGGTCATTTTTAACATCAAAACACTCTACAAAAGAAGCTGTTGAGCCAAAGAAAAGTGGTCCCTCTAAATCATATACTTTTGTACCATCTTCTTCTGTATGTGTGCGAGCATAAATTTTTGCTTGCTTCCAGGCAAAAACAAGTGCAGAGATAATCACACCTGAGATAACAGCGATAGCTAAATCTGAAACGAGGGTGATAATAGTAACGCTCACCATCACAAAAGCATCACTACGAGGCATATGGCGTAGGTGAGAAAAACTACTCCAAGCAAAGGTGCCTATACTTACCATAAACATGATACCGATTAAAACACCAACGGGGATAACATTTAAAATATCTGTAAGTGAGACAACTAAAACAAGAAGCCCAACTGCCGCAACCAAAGAGGAGAGGCGACCTAAGCCACCTGAAGTATAGTTGATGATAGATTGTCCAATCATCGCACAACCAGCCATCGCACCAAACGAGCCACAGCAGATATTTCCGATACCTTGTGCAACACACTCTTGATTTGCAGAACCGCGTGAATCACTCATCTCATCTAGGACAGAGAGCGTTAAAAGTGACTCGATAATGCCTACAAGTCCTACGATTATTGCGTAAGGGAGCACTAAGATAAAGGCATCCATATTCCATACACCTTCAGGAATATGAAAACTTGGAACTTGACCTTTAAAAG
>JALSLR010000030.1 GCA_026988245.1 Sulfurimonas sp. | reverse complement strand
GTGCAGAGACACTGAAAAAATTTGGTGTACCGTATGAGCTTATCATCTCTTCGGCACATAGAAGCCCAGAGAGAACCAAAACCTACATGAAAGAAGCAGAAGCAAAAGGTGCACAAGTCTTCATAGCAGCAGCGGGTATGGCAGCTCACCTAGCAGGTGCATTAGCAGCGAGTACGACTAAGCCAGTACTTGGTGTACCGATGGAATCAGGGCCACTCAAAGGTGAAGATGCCCTTCTCAGTACTGTGATGATGCCAGCAGGTATGCCTGTAGGTACATTGGCTATTGGCAAAGCAGGGGCAGTCAATGCTGCGTATCTTGCCATCCAAATAATGGCACTACAAGATGATGAACTGAAAGTCAAACTGCAAGAAGATAGAATTAGCAAAGCCAAAAAAGTAGAGCTTGATTCTTCTGAGATAGAAACGATATTGTAAAATTAGAAATTAGAATTGAGAGAATAGAGGGGTCTGGTGATTTGTGATGCGTCGCGAAGCTATGCATCATGAATAACCTGACTTCTCGGTAAATAACAAAGGAAAACCATGGAACTCCAGCTAAAAAATATTGGGATGATTAAAAAGGCGAATGTTGCCATTGATGGTCTGACTGTAATTGCTGGGGAGAATGATACTGGGAAGAGTACTTTAAGTAAGGCATTATATTGTATTTTTGAGGGCTTGCCCGATACTACGGATACGGTATATGGAGCTAAAAACTATGAGGAAACATTTCCACTTATCATTGAAAATGTTTTTCAAGACAAATATGAAAAATTATTTTACAATGAAGAGAGTAGCATGGCACTCAGATTAGGTAATGGAAAAACTACCTATACTGGATTTGCAACTGAATTTAGAGGTGATGGCTTAATAGATATAGAAGTACTAAGAGAAGATTTAGAAAATTATCTTACTAATATATATTTTATAGAAACTCCGTTGGTATGGAGTTTTCAGGAGATGTTTCAGTCATCAGAACTAGTAGAATCTTATATGAAGTCACGGAAACAAAATATTGAAATGCATTACCCTTTTTTATTAAAAGATTTGTATTTTAATTTATCAACAAAGTTGGATAATTTCTATGTACCTAAGAATACAAAAAAAAATCTATTGAAGATAATGCATGGCGAATTTAAAGAAGATGAAAATGGAATATTCCACTTTCATAAAAATGATAAAATTTTAAATTTATTTAATGTGGCAACAGGTATTAAATCTTTTGGGATACTTCAAGTCTTATTAGATAATAATCGATTGACACCTACAAGTTTAATTATTTTTGACGAACCAGAAGTCCACCTCCACCCAAAATGGCAACTAGAGATGGCTAAAATAATTGTTGAACTTGTTAAAAATGGAGTTAAGATAGTTGTTAATTCTCATAGTCCTTATATGATTCAAGCATTAATTAAATATGCAAGAGATAAAGAAATAGTTGATAAAAGTAATTTTTATTTAACTAAAAAAGAAGATGATAGTGTAGTTATTAATAATGTTAATGACGAATTAAATAAAATTTTTGAACTTTTAGCAGAACCTATGAATGAGGTTTTTGAATTGTGATTTTGGAACAAGTTTTAGCTTTTGGTTTCTCTAAAAATTATTTTGACAAATTAGAAATAAAAAATATTGATAAAAGTTGTTGTAGCTTAGATAATGTAATCATTGATTTTGATAAGACAAAAGATATAGTTTGTACTGAAGCAAGTCAAGTTACTAGAAAGTCATGTGATGGGCTTTGTCTAGTTAAAAGCATAGATTTTATTGAATTTAAATCACTTAATAATTTTTTTGATAAAGAGTTCCAATACAAATTAAAGTCAAATAAAGAGAATTTAAAAGAGAGTGAAATAATTAAAGAGAAAGTATCTAAATTTAATTTTAATAAAAAGATTAGAGATAGTATTTGGATATTTGATTATATTGTTAACCATCATGAATTACAATTAAATAATAGTCATTTAGAAAAAATATATAATGATATAGATAAAAACTATTTTATCGTTAAAGATAATTATCAACCTTTAATCAATTTAAATTTACAATTTCAGGTTTTATCAGGATTAAAGAACAATAGTCTAAATAATCGTGAAACTATGGATATATTAATTACAAAAACGTTAGAAAAAATCTCTTTAAGTATAAATAAACCTAAATTAATTGATTGCAATAAGTTAAAATTTTATTTGGAAAGCAAAGGAAAACAATGAACAAAAACGCCATAACATTTAGCGATATGCTACTAAAACTACAACAATTCTGGGCAGAGCAGGGGTGTAACATCGTACAACCTTATGACATCCCATCTGGTGCAGGGACATTTCACCCTGCGACACTGCTAAGAAGTCTTGACTCCAAGCCTTGGTCGGCTGCCTATGTGGCACCTAGCCGTCGTCCTACAGATGGACGTTATGGTGAGAACCCGAACCGTTTGGGTGCCTACTATCAGTTTCAGGCATTTATCAAGCCTAGTCCTGACAATATTCAAGAGCTTTACTTGAAATCTTTAGAGTATTTGGGACTGAATCTGCAAGAGCACGATATACGCTTCGTCGAAGACAACTGGGAATCCCCAACACTGGGTGCATGGGGACTTGGCTGGGAAGTGTGGCTTGATGGTATGGAGGTGACACAGTTTACGTACTTCCAACAAGTAGGAGGCATTGCCTGTGACCCTGTGGCTGTAGAGATTACCTATGGTACAGAGAGACTTGCGATGTATTTGCAAGGGGTAGACTCTGTCTATGACCTCGTATGGAACAAGATGGGCGATACCGTAACGACCTATGGTGATGTACACAAAGAGACAGAGTATGAGTTTTCCAAGTACCACTTCGAAGTGGCTAATGTAGAGAACCTGTTCCAGCATTTTGAAGATGCATCCAATGAGTGTAAAGTATGCTTGGAAGCAGGACTACCGTTGCCTGCGTATGATCAGTGCATGATTGCCTCACACGCCTTTAATGTGCTAGATACTAGAAAGGCTATCTCTCAGGCACAACGTCAAAACTATATTTTGAAAGTACGTGAGCTCTCTATAGGATGTGCACAGCTTTATAAAGAACAAGAAGCTGAAAGAAATGAGAGAGTTAAGCGTTAGTAATCAACCAAACAGTTCTTTAGCGATGGAAGATACTGATATGATTGACAAT
>JALSLR010000029.1 GCA_026988245.1 Sulfurimonas sp. | reverse complement strand
GAACCCATACTAAACAAGATTGCAGGTACTGTATTTGCTGGTCTTGCAGTTAAATTAGCATTGAGTGAAAGATAGATGAGGGTTATAAGGTTTTTAGCAATTGTGCTATCATTAACCATAGGAGTACTTGTTATTGAGTACTTTTTACAAACTTTATTAGGATAAATATGAAAAAAATACTTATATTACTTGTAGCTGGTTTTGTATATCTACAAGCCCAATCACTAAGAATTGAACCCAAAGAATTTTTAAAAAATACTACCAAATATACCCTGCTTGATACTAGATCAAAAGATGACTTTGAAAAAGGTCATATAAAAGGTGCTTTAAACTTCCCAATATCTTTAACATATGAGCATCAAAAAGACAATGGAAAGCTTTCATCACCAGCAAAGATGAGCTCTATCATAAGGGAGCTAGGACTTACAATCAAAACACCTATCATAATCTACGACAATGGTGTTTTCTTTGATGCAGCAAGGCTGTTTTGGTCTTTAGAAGTTTACGGGTTTACAAATGTAAAGATGCTAAATGCTGGATACTCTCAATGGCAAGAAAAAGGGTATGAAGTAGAGCTAAAAACACATAAGCCAACTCCAAGTCAATATATAGCTACTATAAATCAAAAAAGGCTAGCAACAAAGTTTACAACTCAACTAGCAACCAAAAATCCAAACCAGCTCATCATAGATGCTAGAGGTGAGCCTGCTTACATGGGAAAACAGTCTACGGCAAAAAGATTTGGACATATTCCAAGTGCACAAAACATACCAGCAACTCACAACATAACGGGCTCAACAGAATTATCTAAACTAAAACCACTAAATGAGCTTAAAAAACTATATGCTGGCATAGACAAATCTAAAAAAATCGTTATATACTGTGCAGTTGGTAGAATCTCATCTACAAACTACTTTGCACTAAGAGAGCTTGGATACGATGTAGCAAACTACGATGCTTCTTGGAAAGAGTGGGGCAATGACTTCTCACTACCCATAGTAAAACCAAGAAAATAATACCTATGTGGAATAAATTCTCCATAAAAAGTCAACTTATATTTTTTATGTTTATTTTGGTTATTGTTATAGAAATATCGACTCTTTTAGTTGTAAGAAATATATACAAAAATGAACTTAAAGATTTTGCATTGACTGAACTTAAAACATTAAATAAATCCATAAATAACGATCTTTTAAAGGCTATTTTAAATCCAACTATAGATAGTTTTACTGATATTTCATATCGTCTGTCTGCATTCAAGCCACTTCAAGGTTTGGTTGTATTTGATAACAACAATAATCCTATATTTAAGTATAAAGAGATAGGTAATTTAGTAAATATACCTTTAGATAAAAACTACATATTTACTAAAGATAGTCTAATTGAAAAAGAAAATATATCTGCAGATGGATATACTTACGGTTACAGTATTACAAGCTATAGCCTAAAAGATTATAGAGAAAAACAGGAAAAAAACCTTATCATCATCATGTCCATACTTCCTTTTGCTCTGCTTTTAGGGTTTTTTATAAGTTTGATACTGAGTAAAAGCTACACAAAACCTTTTAGTGAACTTCTTAAAGCTATGAAAAATTCAGATCCGACTCAAGATAAAATAGAGTATCTAAAAACAGATACTAAAAATGAGATACAAGAACTATATAGTGGGTTTAACAAGCTCATGACACATATTAACAACTCAACAAAAAGACTAAAGTTTCAAGCAGAACATGATTTACTTACAAACTTGTACAACCGTTTTTATATAACACAAAAGATAAAAAAAGCACTTGGTGATGAATCTCGAACTTCATATGTACTTGTTAGTATAGATTTAGATCAATTTAGCATAGTAAACAGTACTGTTGGCTACCAAAATGGTGATGAGCTTTTAAAGATGATTGCTCTTAAGTTAGATGAGCAGTGTCCTAGTGATGCCGTTTTAGCAAGAGTTGATGGTGACAACTTTATGATTTTGTTAAAAAACTTTTCTAAAGAGCAAGGTATAGAGTATGTCGAAACAAAGTTAGATTTTTTGAAAGATTTCCGTTTTAGTGCAGAATCACAATCATTTTCAATCACAGCAAGTGTGGGACTTGTCTGCTTTAAGCCATTTGAATTTACGCCAAAAGAGCTAAGTAAACATATAGATACTGCTGTTTTTCTTGCAAAAGACTATGGACGCAATAGACTGCATATTTTTAATGCCCAAGATGACAACTCTAAAAAAGTTTCTAAAGAGGTTCAAACTGCAAGGCAGATAAAAGAAGCCCTAAAAGATGGACCTTCAAAATTTGAACTATATGCTCAAGCTATTGTTCCTCTCCAGTATACAACAGATAAAATCAGCTATGAAATTCTTATAAGAATGTGGGATGAAGATAGTAACTTCATCTCACCTATGGACTTTTTACCAACAGCAGATAAGTATCAACTTATGGCAAAAATCGATATGCATGTTTTATGGAGCTATCTTGAAACTGTTGTAAAAACCCCTCTACATGTAGAGAAGCTACACACTGTACACATAAACCTAGCAGGATCAACTCTCAACAATGCAGACTTTCAAGCAAAGATTAAAAAAGCCGTAGAGTTTTTTGACTTCCCATGGCATAAACTAGAACTTGAAGTTACAGAAACTTCTGCCATAGGTAACTTCAACCAAGCAAAAGACTTTATAAGTTGGCTTAAAAGTAAAAACATAGGACTTGCACTAGATGATTTTGGAACTGGTATGTCATCTTTTGAGTATCTAAAAAGTCTACCATTTGATATAGTCAAGATAGATGGAAGCTTTGTAAAAGACATGCATACCGACCCAACTGACAGAGCTGTAATCAAATACATACAAGAGATAGCATCCTTAAAATCACAAGAAACAGTTGCGGAGTATGTTGAGACAAAAGAGGATGTAGTGGAGCTTACAAAGATAGGTATCACATATGGACAAGGCTACTTTTTGGGGAAACCTAAATCACTGACTGATTGGTTATAAAATTATCATTTACTTAGGTTAGAATCTACATATGTAAATATAAGGATTATGCATGAAAATAGGACTTTTTATACCATGTTTTATGAACGAGCTCTACCCAGAAGCTTCTATGGCGGCTTTGAAAGTGCTTGAAAATCTTGGGCTAGATGTTGAGTACCCAACCAACCAAACTTGCTGT
>JALSLR010000028.1 GCA_026988245.1 Sulfurimonas sp. | reverse complement strand
TGGTTATGGTGTCGTATATTTTACACAAACAATGCTTGAACTTGAAGGAAAAGAATCCTTAGAGGGTAAAATTTGTACAGTAAGTGGTGCTGGAAATGTAGCCCTTCATGCCATAGAAAAGCTTTATCAACTTGGTGCTATTCCTGTTTCTTGTTCAGACTCAGGTGGGACTATACACGATTCTAGGGGGGTAGATTTGGACTTATTAAAAGAGCTTAAATTAGTCAAACGTAAATCTTTAGAAGAGTATATAGAGACACATCCAGAAGCTAGATATATACCAGTTTCGGAGTATCATGAAGATGGTCATGCTGTGTGGGATATCCCTTGTTATGCTGCTTTTCCTTGTGCAACGCAAAATGAACTTACAGGTTTTGATGCTCAAAATCTTATAGTCAATGGATGTATAAGTGTGAGTGAGGGTGCAAATATGCCATGTACACCAAAGGCAATTAATGACTTCTTGTCTCATAAAGTTTGTTTTGCACCTGCAAAGGCTGCAAATGCTGGTGGGGTAGCTGTTAGTGAATTTGAAATGTCTCAAAATGCTTCTATGAGTAGGTGGAGCTTTGAAGAGGTAGATGAAAGACTGAAAATAACTATGCAACAGATTGCAAGAAGAGTTTCTTTAACTGCAAAAGACTATGGGGTAGAGGGGAACTATGTAGATGGTGCAAACATTGCAGGGTTTAAAAAAGTAGCAGATGCGATGATAGCTGAAGGCATCTAGTGATGAAAAAAATATTTATATTTTTATTATTTATTGTATCTTTATCGCTTTATGCAAAGAGTGATTTTACTCCATTTGTGCAGGCACAATTAGATATTATTGAAAAGATGCAACGAAATGATATTGACCAAAAAGAGATGCTTCTTTTAATTAAAGAACAAGAGGAGATGTATTCTAAAGGGATAGATGAGCTTTTAAGTAGCAAAAGTGATTATATTGAGAATGCAAAAGAGTATAAATCAGAGATATTTTCACTTAGAAAAGTAAAAAATCTTAATAAAAGACTTGGAAATAAGTACGCAGTGCTTCGTGATGAGGTGAGAATAAAAACATATTTAATTTTAGGTGCGCAAACTAAAATGATAAAGCAACTTTTAAAAGCTCTTAATGATAAAACCTTTGATGAGTACCAAGAATACGCATCAAATATTTTCGCTCAAAACCAAATAGAGGTCGCTAGCATCACAGAAAAAGAGTATACACAGTATCTTAAAGATACTACTGCTTCAGCGCCTTTAGAAAAAGCGAAACAATATATCAAAGAGTATTATACAGTTATCGAGTTAAATCATGATTTCATAAAGTATCTTTCCTTTTACGATAAAAGAATGTATTCTTTAAATGAGTATGCAAAGTATGGGCTTCTCGGTCCTGTTATGCAAATAAACAATGCTGCTTTAACAAAAAAAATCAATCAAAAACTAGAATTTTTTGGTTTAAATATAGTAAAAATATTGTTTATGTTACTTATCACTGGATTCATATATATTTTAAGTAAATATCTTTATAAAATTATCGAAAGCTTGATTATAAAGATAAATTTTATTCAGCACTACTCTAGAGAGATACTCAAAAGCATAAAAAGAATAGCGGAGTTCACACTCAATGTACTCAATGCACAGCTTGTTTTATATATCTACAATGACTTTACCTCGACGCAAACGTTAAGTATGATATTTGCCATCACTTACAGTATTTTATTTGCTTTAATGATTTACAAGGTGATAAATACTGTAGCTTCGATTAAGATAAGTCATATAGACCACAAATCATCGAGTGTTAAAAATGAGATAATAAATGTAGGTATAAAAATAGTAAATTTCATCATTTTTATACTTGGTCTTTTACTTGTCCTTCATTCTGCTGGGGTAAATCTAACAGCTGTGCTTTCTGGTCTTGGAATTGGTGGTTTTGCAGTTGCTCTTGCTGCTAAAGATTCTCTTGCTAACTTTTTTGGAACCCTTTCTATCTTGCTGAGTGATACTTTCTCTCAAGGCGATTGGATAGTTGCAGATGGTGTAGAGGGGACAGTAGTAGAGATAGGACTACGGGTTACAACGATTAGAACTTTTGATAATGCTCTTATCTCTGTGCCAAATGCAAACTTAGCAAATACAGATATCAAAAACTGGAACAAACGTCGTCTTGGACGTCGCATTAAGATGAGTCTTGGAGTAAAGTATGACTCTAAGTCAAGTGATATAAGAAATGCAGTAGTTGAGATTCGTGAGATGTTATTGCAGCATCCTGAGATTGCAACGAGTAATACTCAGGTTGATTTAGATAAACATCATGAAGCAAAAATAATTTCACATGAAGACTCTAATGGAATTAAAAAGACACTTTTAGTATACTTAGATTCCTTTAATGATTCTAGCATCAATATCTTAGTCTATTGTTTTACTAAAACAGTTGACTGGGCTAAATGGTTAGAGGTTAAAGAAGATGTAATGCATAAAATGATGGAAATATTTGAAAAAAATAATTTAGAATTCGCCTTTCCATCTTTGTCAATTTATAATGAAAGCTAAAATGATTTTTAGCATAATAAGGAGAAAAAATGAATTTAGAACAAATAGAAAAAATAGTGTACGATAATGATCTTGAGGGCTTTAAATCTGCATTTGAGAATGGTGCAGATGTAAATATGCAAAATAAATATGGTTGGACACCACTTCACGTAGCTATACGCAGAGATAGACGTGATATGGTAGAGTACTTGGTGGAAAAAGGTGCAGATATCAATAAAGTAGATGGAGTAGGTTGGACACCACTTATGGAAGCTGTGATGGATGATATGCCAGAATTAGTTGCATATCTTATAGAACAGGGTGCGGATGTAAGTATCGCAAATCAAAGAGGTGCAACAGCAGGAATGCTAGTGCAAAAATTTGGACGTACATCAATGGCACAATATTTTTAATTTATGAGTTAGGCTTAGTGCCTAACGCTACTTTCAGTCTATTTTGATAAAATTCTCACTTACTTAAAATTTACTATAAAGATTTTTTTATGCAACAAATACAATCACGTGTAAATATATACGGACTTATCTCTAGAATTTTACTTCAAGAACTTGATTTAGAGCTATTCAAAACTATTAAAAATGATGAAAATATTTTAGAGTTTCTGCCTACTTTTAAAGATTGGGATGCACTTCTAAAAGTTGAGGATAAGAAGCTTTTAGAAGAAGTTATTAACCCTGACTTTGTAAATCTTGGTGTCCTTCACCTTATCCCTTATGAGACCTTTTATACTAGAGAGGATCAACAAGTAGAAACAGGTGGAGCAAACCCTGTAACTGATATCTATTCAGCATATGACTTTATGGTTGACTATGAGGTTGCACGAACTGTTTCTTCTGACCATATAGGTATAGAGTTAGAGTTTATGCATCATCTCTGTGTAGCAGAACAAAAAGCCTTGCAAGAAAATGATCACGATGCAGTAGCACAACTACGTGAAGGGCAACATGAGTTTTTAAACAAACATCTCATTAACTGGGCTCCCATGTATCTTATTAACATGAAATACGAGGCAAGAACACCCCTTTATTATGATGCTGCTGATATGGCGCTAGAGTTTATCTTGAGTGACAATGAGTACCTCGTAGAGACTTTAAAAAAGTAAATTATGTTAATACTAAATGCAGGGGCATGTGTACGCTCACTTACGGTTGAGAGTAGTTGTAACAATTGTGAAACTATTTGTCCAACACAAGCGATTGTAGTAGAACAAAATCCACTCCCAGCTATTAACCATGCTTTGTGTGTATCGTGTGGAGCATGTGATGCAGTATGCCCTAGTGAGGCCTTGTCTCTTGATGAGTTTAAACCGAGTGAGTTTTTCTTTGATTTTTTAGAAGATAAAGAAAACCTAATCTCATGTAAGAAAAATGTCCCTTGTATAGCCGCATTGAATGTTGAACATCTCATATCTATGGCTGTTTTGAAAAAAGAGATAGTTTTTGACATGGGGCATTGTGATATTTGCGTGCTTGCGTATAAGTGTAGACCTCAGATAGAGAGTATTTATGAAGAGGCCAGTTATCTTTTAGAGGCGATGCAAAACAGTGCGAGTATAACTTTAAAAAATGTAGGCTATGAAGCAGAGATAAAAGATGATTCTAAGCAAACTTCTAGAAGGGATTTTTTATCTTCACTTGATGTGAATAGTGTAGCTAAAGCGAAGCATACTTTTGAAAAAGAGATTCAAAGTGCTACAGATGAACTGATAGAGCATACCTTAGAAAAAACAGATATAGCACTTTTAAGACGTAAGACTATACCAGAGAAAAGAAAGTTGTTTTATACAGCCATTAAAAGAGTTGAGAAACCATCAACCTACCATGTAGTAGATGCGAGCGAAGTAAGTTTTACTTCCTCAAAGCTTTTAGATGAAGATTTATGTACAGCCTGTCAAATGTGTTATAGAATTTGTCCCACAGGTGCCCTTACGAGTGATGTGAAAAATTCTAAGATAGATTTTGATCCTTTTATCTGTATTAAGTGTCACTCTTGTCACGATGTATGTGAGAGTGACGCTTTAATTGTGAGTCCTTCATATAATCTCAAAGAGTTTTTTGAACCAAGTGTGCTTAACCTTATAGAGTTTGAAGTAAAACGCTGTAATGAGTGTAATGTTATTTACTCTACTAATGATGCAACTTCTGTACTGTGTTACAGATGTCAGGCTGAAGATGATGAAGCACGAGAGCTTCATGGAATAATAGAAAAATATTAAAGGTAGATAGCAAAGATGATGAATGATGCAAATCAAATATCAAAAGTAACAAAACTATTTGGTTATATTGGCGAATTTGCTGGTGTGAGTAGATTTAGTGCTGTGACAAATAAGATATTTAAAAAAGAAGCAGTAGATGCTATGATGATTCCTATGAATATTCGTGAAGATGACCTATACTTTACAGTGACTAATATGAAAAAATCACAAGTAAATGGTGCAATCATCTCTAGTGAGTATGTAGACAAGATATTAGATACTTTGGACAGACCATCAAGTATGGTTACTAGAAGTGGCATGTGTGATATAGTCTTTCGTGAAGGAGAAACTCTTCGTGGAGATATTTTTAGTATTAGAGTTCTAATAGAACATTTAAAAGATATAATGGCGAGCAAGATAGCTGTTGTAGGTATAAACCACTATGCAAAAGCATTTAGCTTTTTATCTTGTGGATTTAAAGTAAGTTATTATAATGAAAACTTAGAAGAGTTGATGCGTTTTACGACAGAAGTTGAGTTAGAAGATGCTGATATCAACCGTATAGCAAACGCAATGGAAGTAGATTTTTCTACTTATGATGCAGTTCTAGATTTTTCCGATATGGATAATCTTAGTATGGTAACTTCTTTAGCATCATTTAATTTTGATATGAAGAATACGAAGCAGACATCAGCCTTAAAAGCTCGAGCAACACAACTTGGTGCAGACTATACAAGCTACGATGATATCATAGATAAACTATGCTTGAGGGCATATAATTTAATAAAATAAGGAATTAGAGAAGATGGAACATAATATAGATGATTTAAGAGCAGAGTTTGATAAGTTTGTAAAAGATAAATGTTCATTAGAAGATGGACAAGATATAAATATGAGCCAAGATCCAGATGCTGGAGATAAAGAAGACGAAGAACCAGTGCCACAGTTTGTCGACGCACTTACTTCTAAGCTTTTAGCACCAGCCGTGAGTGGTGTTTACCTATCCCGTCTTGACATAAAAAGAGTGGCAGAAGCTATAGATGAATCTATCCCGATTAAAGAACGTACTAAAATGGTGAAGGCTTTGTTTCGTCATACTACAAAGCGGGAGTATCTTGAAGGTGCATTTTCAGAAGTAAACAAACATATTAATGGACGTATCTTGATATATAGAGAGCTAGGGGATGCCTTTCCAGCTTCAAAGCCAATTTTTGATTCACATGTTGCAAAAGCAGAAAAAAATATGAAGATGTTCGAACAAATTATTAACGATTATGAGGAAATAGAGCCTACTGATGACCCTTTATTTGTCTAAAGGGCACATCTCTAAATAAAGTAAATAATTCCTTGCCAAATAGCAGCACTTGAGATTCCTGCTGCTGCGCCTGCAACTATATCATCACCCATAACACCAACTCCACCAGGAGCTTCACGATCAAGACGACCTATGATAGAAGGCTTTGCTATGTCAAAGTAACGAAATAGGATAAATGAGAGTAAGGACTGAATTAAAAAACCATTTTCATATGTGGTTATTTCACCCATGCTTACACCCATTGCTGGAGCTATACTGAGGGCAAACCACATTCCTGCTAACTCATCAATAACGATTCTCTTATCATCATGTATTCCTGTACGTTTTTCATACTTGTTAATCTCTTTGATAGCTACGATAGATATAAGAATAGTTGCAAGAAAAAGAGTCTGTGCATCAAAGTAAATCAGTACTAATAATCCAAGTGGTAAAGATACTAATGTCCCAACAGTTCCAGGGGCTTTGGGGGATAAGCCACTGTAAAAAAGTGTAATAAAAAAGTAGTTCATAATTGAGTGTTTCCTCTGTTTATGTAAGTGAAGTTGTTTGATATAACTTCATGAGTTTGATGTAAAAATCTTTTTGAGTGTGTTCTTCTAAGAGCCCAGATACTGGAAGTAAATCATAGTAAAGTTTCTCTAGGTTTTTGAATCTATCTGGAAAAAGTTGTGCTAAGATAAAGGCACTTATCTCTTTTCGTATGAGCATAGTCGGAGGTAATATTCCTAGTTCAAGCAATTCTAAAATCGAATCAGCATGATAGGATATCTGATGATGTTGACCATGTGGACAGGTGCTTTTACTGACAAGTGTAGTACATTTATCACAGTAAACAAATTCACTTGCTACCGTTATCTCTATATCTGTATCTACCATTTTATCTATAATGGACTTATTTGAGTTTGAATCATAAAACATTCCAAGACCGGCGTGGTTTCTACCAATAGTTAGTCTATCTATCCCATAGTTTTTTGCCACTATAGCATCTAAAATAATTTCATTATATCCTGCAAAAATGTAGCTATTTTCAAGAGGGACTATCGTCACTTTATTTTTAGTGAGAAAGTTGTTGATGAAAAATTCTAAAGTTTCTTTACGAATCTCATAGGCGAGATTTGATTCTGTATAGGGTTTGAGTAAAAATATGACTAGCAAGTCAGTATTGTCAAGTGTTTGACGTATGAGCCTTTCATGTGCACGGTGAAGAGGATTTGCAGCCATCATCAAGGCGGATGTATGTTTCGCACTTACCATCGCTTTTGCTTTATCAATTTGCTCTTTACAGAAGCAACTTTTTTGGTCCAAGATCTCAAACTCTCCCGATATAGCTAGCTTGCCAAGTCTGCTAAGGGTAGCTTTGACTCCAGGGTGACCTAAATCAGATGTTCCATAAATTTGGTTTATTCTTTCGATTGGGTCAATAGCAAAGACTTCTTCGACGATAAGTACTGCATATATGTTTTCGTTATCATCAAGGATGTTAAGCTCTTCCCCCGGATTAACACTAGCTAAAACTTCCGCATTCATTTTACCAGATGGTGCAAGGATAAAAGGGAAAGGAAAGGTTTGCCCATTTATAAGTCCACTTTGTACAACTTCTTGTGCCTCTTTTGAGTTCATTAGTTTTGTTGCTGGTGCCAATAAGCCATTTTTGAGAAGTTCTAAAGCAGAGATTGCTTCAGAATCTATGAGAATAGTTTTATTTTTTCTTGACGATGTCATATTTTTTACGTTTCTCCCATAAACTTTTTCTACTAATTCCTAGTTTTTTAGAAAGCTCTGTATCTGGAAACTTGCTTTGGTAGTTTAATACGATAAATTTCACATAGTCCTCAATAGGAAGTATCTCCCCTTGGTCAAAGACATTTGTATTGCTTTTTATCTCTAAAACTTTAAATGGGGCATCTTCTACCTTATCTGTACTTGCTATGATAGCTTGTTTATCAGCCACAGCATCTAAAAAAGCTTTGCGTTCTGACTTTTTAAGAACTTGATAATCGATAATATATATAATGGCATTTTGACCTAAGGTATTTATCTCACTTAGTGCTTTTGGGTCACTTAGACTTATAAAGTTGAGTGCTTTGTTTTGAACACGTGCATGTTCAAATGCAAAAGCATCAGCATTTTTGGCAAAACTAGAAGATATAAAGAGCGGGAGTTCTATATCGTTATGATTATAATCATTTGATATACTAGAAAATGTATGTGTGAGATACTTTTCATAGGCTTCATTACGTTTTTTTACTTTTTCATAATCTTGATAATGATGAATTTTTCGGATGAGTTCTTCAATCATGAAAGGTTTAAGAATATAATCTTTTGCACCTGCTGAGAGTGGTTTTGAAACTGTGTCGTTTGATATATATGAAACCATTAAGATGATTATAGAAGACTTAAAAGTCTCTATTACTGGGTTAAAGTCCTGTCCATTTATGTTTGTTGAAAGAAGTACAACATCATAGTTGTTACTTTTGATAGCATCTCTTGTTGATGTACACATCTCGCAGACATGACCTAATTCACCAAGTTTTGTTGCTATGCTTTGTGCTAAATATACTTCGTTTTCTATAATTAATATCTTCAATTTTATTCTTCTTTCCAGTTATAATATTTTAAATTTGCATTAGCTAAGACGCTAACACCCTCGCTACGACCAACAAACCCTAGTTTTTCAGTTGTAGTTGCTTTTACGTTGACACGTGACATATCTATGCTTAATATCTCACTTAGAACTTTTCTCATAGCTTGTTTATATTTTCCTATGCGAGGAACTTCTGCCATTATTGTTATATCTACATTTATGATAACAAATCCAAAGTTATAAATCTTTTTAACTACGATGCTAAGTAGTTCTTTAGAGTCAATACCTTTGAATTTATCATCATTATCGGGAAATAACATACCAATATCACCCATGCCTGAAGCACCTAAAATAGCATCAATGAGTGCATGAATCGCTACATCACCATCACTATGCGCTTTAAATCCAAAATCAGATTCTATGCTAACCCCTGCTAGTTTCATCTCTTTATTTTGCTCAAAAGCATGAACATCAAAACCTGTTCCGCAGAGTGTGTCTGAAGATGCTTGGTGAAGACAGGGTATATTTTTTAAGTCACTCAGATGTGTAATCTTGAGTGCGTCCTTATCTCCTAGGATAAACTTTCGTGATCCACCGTTTGCTACTATTGCAGAGCTTTCATCTGTGAACTCTTCTTTTGTATCAAGAGCATCTTTTAAGACTTGTGTACATGAGAGTTGAGGAGTCTGTATACGTTTTACTTTATCTCTATCTATCGTATTGTCATTATAAACTATAGTGTCTGTAACTTTGAGATAAGGAACTATACAGTCAGATGAACCTACTTGAGAGATGATTCTATCTAAAAATTTTTGAGAGATACAGGCTCTTGCAATATCACTAACAAGTACATATTCACTTGTTACATGCTCGAGAGCATTTTTGAGAGAGAATTGACGAGTCGTTGAACCCTCTACGAAAGTATACTCAGCATAGCTCTTCATAAACTCTATATCATCAGGTGAGGCAGTGATAATGATTTGCTTGAAATTTACTTGGTTCTCTAGGGTTTTTGTTACGAATTGCCACAAAGGCTGATGGTCTATGCGTAGCCATTGCTTTTTTACATCAAGCTCAAATCTGCTAGAACTACCAGCGGCAAGTAAAATAAGCGTAATATCACTCAAAAAGAATCCTCAGTAAGAAAAGTGTTACGAAATTATACACTTTATTTACTTTGTATTTCTTAAACCTTAGCCTTGATATGCCAAGGTTCATATCTAACACCATCTTTGTTGAGTAGTGTGTATCTCATCTCAATATAAGGAATCTTCTTAAGTTCACGGTATTCTTTTGTAAGAGCAAAACGAGGTGTGAAGTTAGCAAAACCAAAACCTTTTTTCCCTAAGTCATAGTCTCCAGTTGAATGGTAACTGTATGCTGGAGGAGCTATAGCATTTGTTGTTCTCGTAAGGTTCCCTTTGTTTCGGTAAAGTTTATCTACAAAAAGTCTCATCTGCTTGATAACACTTCGTACCCCAGAGGTTAAGATAATGTTGTGAGTGTCAACATCGTGTTGCAGTCTGTTATAACTTTCAAGAGAAGTGCCTTTAAAGATAAAATGCCCACTTCTGCTAATCTTTTGTAAGTCTTTTTTCTTAATGTAGTCTGAAATGTTTTCAACAGTACGCTCACCATAAAATCCATAACGAGAAGGGTCTTCATAGAAAAATCTTTCCATAAGATAAATTTCCTCTTTTGAAAACTTACCGATACTAGAGTAGTTCCGTGCATAAAAGATAGAAGAGTTGTAAGAGATGATGTTAAAGTTTGCATAACCAACAAAACGTTTAAGCCTTTTAAATCGCTCTCTTAGTATGCCAAGTGTTATAAAGTCTTCGTGAGTCAGATAGATGTCAGAGGATTTCTCAGTGATGATAGAAAGATTATCTACAGCATCTGCAACTAATGTAGTTGTAGATGCTACAGATAATAGTGCTGATTTTAGTAAAAAATCTCTTCGATTTATCATGACTTACTTGCCTTTATAAAATATTATAACATTTTAGCATAGAGTATCTGAAGGGATTATTTATCTATAGGTTTACGTTTAGAGGTTAGTGCTTTTATGAGTGCAGATTTTATAGATGTGTAGAGTTTTGTCGTTTGTTTGATGATAGATTTTTCATGTTTAAGATTTTTTTCTATTCGGAGTATATTTTCCTCTAGACTACGTGAGGTATCTGTGTCTATGCTTGTGACTTCTGTATTTATCTCATTGAGCTCTGCCTTGTCTTCTCTTAGGGCCTGTCGTAGTTCTTGTATCTCTTCATTAATATCAAATTTTATGTCATTATCTTTTACAAAGATTCTTTCATCCATTAACTCTTCTATTTTTTCATTTATCACTGCAATATTTTTTTCAAATTCTTGACGTTCGAGAACAAGTTCTTTTTTGTATTCTCTTGGAGATAAGTTGTCTATTTTTAATACAAATATCTTGTCTTTTGTGTCTTGAAGTCTTTTTGTGAGTGTTAAAACTTTTTCATTTGTTTTATGCCACATTGCTACGGTTGCAAAGATAGCCGAAGGGTTATATATTTGTCCCTCTGTATTTTTCAAATAAGGCGCTTCATAGCGTTGGTTACCATCTACAACGACCTTGCCATGGTAGTATTTAATCCAATTCATAAGATACTCATTACGATATGCAATAGACTCAAGAATGTCTTCTGCAAGATATTCAAAAACATCTAAGAAATTTACTCGCAATATATACCCAGCAAACCCTTTTTTTAAGTTTATATCTACATCAAAGTCATCAAGTTTATCAACGATGAGTTTTTGGATGATAGGGTAAACATTTTTTTCATAATAGTCATTACTTACACGTTTTCTGACAAACAGATATTTAAACACATCATATGAAACATCAGCAATAAACTCTTCTAGGCTATCAGTGTCAAAGTAATCATTATAGAGATCTTCTATCTCATCGACAGAGTAACCATTACATCTGTTTGCTATGCTTGGGTTTGTTTCATCTATCTCGCGTCTATGTATGTTTATAACTATCTTTATAACGATACGCTCTTTCTTGACTATAACTAATTCTTGATTGTGTAGTTTTAATGCCACGCGAACAGACTTTTTTATGAGTTCTTTATCTGTAGTAATAGAGATTATTTTACTAAACAATAGATTCTGAATGACTATTAAATCTTTAATGCCATTGTAGTTAAACTCAATTAACTTTTCATTTTCTTGTATAAGTTGTATAATTTTTTCAATCATAGGTATAGGTATCTTTTATCTCATTTTTGTAATTTTAGCAAAAGATATATTAATGTGGAGGTTTATTTAAATATTTGGTGACCCCGAGGAGAATTGAACTCCTGTAACATGGATGAAAACCATGGATCCTAACCGCTAGACGACGGGGCCAAATAAAAAATGGTGTCCTGTGATGGATTCGAACCATCGGCCACATCATTAAAAGTGACGTGCTCTACCAGCTGAGCTAACAAGACTTGTTACTCTTGAATGTTAAGAGGTCGAAATTATAGACAAAATGTTTTTTTATGTCAATATAATTGGAGATAAATTTTAAAATTTAGATAATTTTGTATCATTTAAGCTATTTTTTACCTATTTTGCTTCTATTATTTCTTTTTAGATAGAATAAGAGTAATGAATTATTATAGTTTTGAGTACCCATATCTAGTATTATTGTTACTACCCATAATTTACTGCCTTTATAAATGTAAAGAACACTTGAAACCAAAATTTTTTGTGCATCTTCAGTTTATGCGTGCGAAGAAAAGCTTTTTAAAGCTAGAGTGGATTATTAAGATACTTATATTTATCTTTTTAGTAATAGCTCTCACTTCACCCATTATCATAGACAAGTTAAGTCCACATAATCGGCATGGAAAAGATATAGTCTTAGCAATAGACGCAAGTGGCTCCATGAACTCTTCTGGTTTCCATTATGATGCTAAGGAGGACGATAAAAGCTTAAGTCGTTTTGAGATTACTAAACTTATAGCTTCAGAGTTTATAACTTCTCGATACTCTGATAACCTTGGTGTCGTTTTGTATGGAGATTTTGCTTTCATCGCTTCACCAATAACGTATGAAAAAGAGATAGTCAATGAGATGCTTTTTTACCTTACTCAAGGGATGGCTGGACAAAACACAGCTATAGGTGAAGCAATAGAGATGAGTGTAAGAGCATTTAAGTACTCAAAAGCTAAAAGTAAAATCATCATCCTATTGAGTGATGGGGAGCATAATAGTGGAAGTATAAGCCCAAAAGATGCAGTAAAATTAGCCAAAGAAAAAAAAATTAAGATTTATACTATAGGGATAGGTAATGAGGGGGAGGCAGACTCAGCGTTACTTAAGGAAATCGCTTTAAGTACAGGGGGGCATCTCTTTCTTGCCAAAAACTCCAAGGAACTTAAAGAAGTCTATGATGCTATAGATAAACTTGAAAGTTCTAAGATAAAAAGTCGAGAGTTTTTACAGAAAAAATACTTTTATGAACTTTTTTTACTCTTAGCATCATCTTTAGTGTTGTTTTTGCTTTTTAGGGAGATAAAAAGATGAGTTTTTTGAACCCCCAATACTTTTGGCTTGTTTCGTTTTTATTGGCTATGTTTATAAAAAAAGATTTTAGAGGTCTCTCTTTAGTGGCCTTTGGTTACATCGCTACTTTCATCTTGATAATTATAGCACTTTGTCGTCCTGTGCTTCCACAGGAACCCATCAAAACAAAGCAAGTATTAAGTGATGTGGTCATTGCTGTTGATTTGTCTTATTCTATGCAGGGAACTGACTTGAAGCCTACAAGATTAGGTGCAGCTAAAGCTGACTTAAAAAAGTTAGTGACAAAGGATAAAAAAACAAGGTTTGGAGTCTTGGGTTTTACTACAAATGCCATTATCCTGTCCCCCCTCACGCAAGATAGTGAACTACTTTTGCATCTTTTTTCTTCGCTTGATGAAAAGCTTATCATCACAAAAGGAAGCAGTGTGATGCCCGCACTTATTTTGGCTAGAAAACTCTCAAAAAGTAAAAAACTTAGCGTAGTTTTACTCACTGATGGTGCAGATGAAGTAAATTATACAGATGAGGCGAAGTTTGCTAAAGAGAATAATATGATTGTAAATATTATGATGCTAGCGACAAATAATGGCTCAACATTACGACTAGCAAACGGAGATCTACTTGAAGATGAGACAGGAGACATAGTGGTCTCACGTGCCAATGAAAATATCCGCATGATTTCAAACGTAACAGGTGGAGTATATAGTAGCGATTTGAGTGATATTTTCTCGGCGCTTTCCTCCCAAGCACAAAAAAACTTTAAAACTGAAACAACTATTGTTCAAAATATAGAATTATTTTATTATGTAGTTTTTCTAGCTATTGTAATGTTTTTATTGACTACTACTACCTTGAAAAAGTATATAGTGATGTTTTTGTTACTTTTTGGTGTGAGTTTAGATGCTTCTAATTATACTCAAATGCAAGAAGCTAATGACCTGTATATAAAAGGTCAATATGAAAAAGCACTTGAAGGATATACTCTTATAAAATCAGATAAAAAAGAGGTTAAATCTATTGTATATTATAATATGGCAAATACATATGTAAGACTTAAAGAGTTTAAAAAAGCACGCGATTCTTATTTGAAGTCTTTGACCTTAAAGTATTCAACTGAAGCAGATGAAAACTTGCAGTACATAAAAAATGTAGCAGATAACAAAGAGATGCAAACAGGACAACAAAAAACAAAAAATAGATCATCTATAGCAAAGAAAAAAGACGCTACTACAAAAAAGAAAGAGGGTGGTGGTTCAAACATGAAGGTGAGTGCAGCAGCTAGTTCTGGTTCTCAAGATGCTGGTAAAAAAACAAAAAGTGAATCAAGGCTAGATATGAGCAAAGGGAAGGCAAAGCTTAGCTCAAAACAATATGAACTCATAAACAAAAGGCAGATAGATGAAAAAAAACCTTGGTAAGTTTCTTATCCCATTTTTAATGCTGTTTTCTTTTTTTAGTATCCTTAATGCGCAAGACAATGAGTATAAGTGGAGTGCCTTTATAAATAAAAAAAGTGCTTATATAAATGAAGCTGTATACTTAAAATACACTTGTGAGTTTCAAGATAGAGGGGAGCTTTACGTCATAGAGTTTATGCCAAAGTCAACAGAGCGTTTTGAGATTGTTTCTCTTTCTCAAACTCATGAAATACACGATTCTAAACGCATACAGACGTATGAATATATAGTGTTTCCAACTTTGAGTGGTAGAGTGGATTTTGATTTTGATGTTATTATGAAAAAAACTAACAAAGACTCTATAGAAAATACAGTGCTTGGTCGGGATAATGCTCAGTTTGAAGAGTACACTATACAAAAGATAAAACAAAAAAAACTATCTTTAGAGGTCAAAGGACATAATAGCCGCTTAGTTGGGTCTTTTAGAATGACAGAGAAAAAAGATACACCAAAACTTAAGGCATATGAACCATACCACCTTCGCATCACCATCAAGGGTATTGGAGATTTTGAAGCTTTAAAAAGTATCGATTTTTCAGCTGTTGATGCTAAGGTGTTTGCAGATGAACCCCAAACAAAGTTTACCCTGACAAAAAATGGTTATGAAGGTACATGGTCTCAAAAATTTGCTTTTGTAGCAAGTAAAAACTTTAGTATTCCTAGCTTGCAAGTAAAGTATTTTGATCCACATGATGCTAAGTTAAAAGTACTCAATACTAAAGCGATAGATGTTGAAGTGACTCCAGCGTATACTGCAGAAGAACTTTTAGATGTAATAGACGATGAGCATTTAAAATTTAAAAAAGAATATTTATATTATTTGTTGAGCTTTATTGCAGGTTTTTTATTGGCAAAGATAAATTTTTCTCAATTTTATCCAAAAGATGAAGAGGAAGATACTTTTAGTAAAAAAGTAAAAAAGAGTAAAACTTTAGAAGAGTTGCATATGTTACTTGTATTACAAGATGGACGTCGATATAAAGAGATCGTTGCAGATATAGAAAGTACAAAATTAACTACTCTGAATCAAGTTAAAAAGTTATTAGAAAATTAGGGTTTTTAGAGGTGCCCTTAATGCTATATTTATTATAATCACAGTAAAATGTATTAAATTTTAATATAAAGGGTTTATTGATGAATAAACTATTTTCATATCTAGTAGTACTAAGTGTGGGTGTTTTTTTTACAGCGTGTGGAGGTAGTAGTGCAAAGATTGTGATACCATCGTATACTGCTCCAAAAGAGGCTGCTAAAATTGCAAAGATAGAAACAAAGGATGAATTTATCTCTGATACAGCATATCTTGCTCTGTGGATAAATCCAGAGGTACAAAATGCTCAAGAGACAAACCCTCAAATAGCAAATATGCTCATTGAGAGCGTAAAAGCTAAACTTACTGAAACGAACTTTATAGCCCTTGACCCACTTGGTGGAGACGATGGTGTAGCTTTAAACATGAGTGTATCAAACTATGAGTACAAAGATAATGGGGAGAAACTCTCCCTTTCACTTGAGGTTACATTTACGCTAGAACGTGGTGCAGAAGAATTTTTAGTTAAAAAATACGCTACACGTTCGAACCGTCAGTCAAAAGATAAAACAAAGTTACCAACACAAAATGAGTTAGCATCACAAGCTGTTGACAAACTTGTAAGATATTTTATATCTGATATCTCCCCTTTAAAAACAAACCAACTCCGTGAATTTAAGGAGACACCAAAGGGTTTAGAAGTTGTTATACCTTATGCAAAAAGTAAAAATTATAAAGGCGCTATCAAAGCGATGAACAGATACAAGGGTGAGAAGGATATGAACTATTATTATAACCTTGCAGTACTGTATGAGGCGGAAGCAAGTGTAACTGAAAACTTAAAACTACTGAAACGTTCAGAATATAACTATGAACAGGCTATGGCTTTAGGTGGACATAAAGATCCTGTAGTAATCAGTGCAAAGACAAGATTTGATAAGTTTTATGAACTACTAGGCAAAACTAAACTCCAGCGAGATTCTAACCAAGCACTTGTGAATGATAGAAACTCCATGCTTGGTAGTAGTGATGATGAGTATGAATAGATAGATGAAATATATTAACAAGCTAGTATTAGTCCTTGTTTTACCTTACCTTTTTACAGGTTGTGCATCTTTAAGAGAGGCCTTAGCATCATCAACTGAGGTTCCAACACTTGAGCGACAAATGCTCCGTGTCTCTGTTGGTATGACCATAGTGAGGCAAAATGATTTAATGGCAAACCATATGCCTATATCTGCTGATGCACAGTGGCCAAGTTTGATAGCAAAAGGTATATCCAGAGAGAGAAAAGTACAGCTTAGTAAAATAATAAATCAAGACCCATACTATGCAACTGTACGTTTTACAGATATGATTCAAAGAGATAGACTTGGGTTTGATGCAAGTGTGAAAAATAAAAAAGATGGGGTGAAAATTGCCGCCTTAGTCCTCCAGCAAAAAATATCTCCATTAGCTTATGAAGCTGCACATAAACTCGAAGCTATGTATGGAGCTGATTCCAAAAATTGGCCTAAAATATTTGATGCAGACAATTCATTAGATGACTTTTTAAGCTTTAAATCGGGAACTTTGAAAACTATAGAATCAACTAGTGGGGATGTATATTACTCACTAGGTGAAGCTATTATCTCGTTATTGCCAATATCTTTGCAAAAAGATTTATTACTTGCAAGAGAAGAGTTGCAAGAAAGTATGGAGGTAGTAGCTGATTTAGAGTCTCAAAAAGGTCAATTAGAAGCTAAAAATAAATCTAGTGAGCGTTTAAAGATTTTAAAAGTAGAGTTAGACTCGGCAAAAGATCTCAATGATGCTAAGGAAAAAATTTACTTTACACTTTTAGATAGTGCGGCAACAGCCTTAGCAAGTGACTTAAATATAGATGATGAAAACTATGTGAAATTAGCACATAACATATACATAGTTTCTCAAGAGATTGCTCGTGGTTCTAGGCAGGCATATGTTTCTTTTGGCTTAGCTCTTAGAAAGATGCAAACGAACAATATGCTCTCTAACTTTGATAGAGAACTAGAGTCTTTAGTTTTTGCAAAACTTTATGTACCTGCACAGTTACAAAAAAAGTATAATGAGCGTGTAGTGCGTGTAGGTAAAAATGCAGTGTATTTCTTACCAAATTTGTTTATGGGGACATATTATGCTTACAAGCAGTCCTCTTTAGCATCAAAGTATGAAGATATCTCTAAAATTATTATAGAAGCTTACGAAGCTAAATAGTATTAAATAAAAAAAATAGGAAAAAAATGAAAATAAGATCTTTGATTTTACAAGTGTTAATGGTGAGTGTAGTTGGAATAACAATGAGCGGTTGCGCCTCTTTACAAGAAGGATTTGCATCACAAATGGAAGTGCCAACCTTAGAAAAACAAGCTAACCGTGTAGCTATCGGTATGACAATAGTAAGAGAAAATAATATCATGGCATTTAAAATGCCTATCTCAGCAGATGCCCAGTGGCCTAAAGAAGTAAGTGCAGAACTAGAAGATGAACAGCAACAACAGATAGCACAGATGTTACAAAAGGGACCATACTTTTCTACTGTTCATTATACAGAAGCGATTCAAAGAAGAATGTTAGGTTCATCGTTAGCCTTAAGTGGCTTAGGAAATTATGCAAATATAGCAGGCGCTATTATGAATCAAACAATCTCTCCTCTAACATATAAAGCTATTCAAAAACTTGAAGCCTTTTATGGTGAAGATCCTAGCAAATGGCCAAATGTATTTAATTATGATAGTTCACTTGATAATTTTTTAGATTTTAAGGATGGAGAGCTCAAAGAGGTTGAAGCTCTAAATGGGGATGTTTACGCTACCTTAGGGGAAGCATTAATCTCTCTGACACCTTTAAGTATGCAAAAAAGTCTTTCATTAGCACGTATGGAGATGCTAAACGCTTATGAGGAAGTTGCTCAAATTGAATCAGAAAAAGGGCAGATTGAGACTACATTAAAAGCTGATGTTGCAAATCAAAATGACAAAGAGAAAAAAGATTATGTACCTTTAACTTCGGAGGAAAAACTACAATATAAAAAAGATTTAGTTGCAGTTGAACAACGCATTAAAGAAGCAGAGTCTTTGGCTGATGAGAAAGAACTTATATACTTTACACTTTTGGATGAAGCTGTTGTAGCCTTAGAAAGTGAGATAAATATAGATGATGAAAATTATGTAAAATTAGCTCAAAATATAAACATAGTAGCATCTGAAATTCAATCAGGCGCTACTCAGGCATATACGTCATTTGCTCTTGCCTTGACAAATATAGCAACGAATAATATTGTATTAAATTTTCCAAGAGAATTAGAATCATTAGCCTATGCAAAAGCTCATGTCCCATCAAATTTACAAGCTAATTATAATAAGCGTATAGGAAGACTCATTAAAAATGCTGTTTACTTATTGCCAAATATTTTTATAGGGACTTATTATGCTAATAAACAATCAAATTTAGCTGAAAAATATCAGTCTATTACAGAGATGATTGTTCTTGCGTATGAAGTGAAAGTTGAGCAAGATAAAGAGGCACAAGAAGCACTAGAGGCACAAAAAAACTAAAGGATAATCATGAACTTCAAATCTATAGCATTTATAATAATAAGTATGCTCATCCCAGTTATGGGTTTAGCAACAACACCTTCATCATCTATGACATGGATAAATAATCCACCAGCTGATGATGCTAAGTACTTTTATGGGGTAGGGTATGGAGCAAATCAGCGTGATGCTAAGAGTGATGCTCTTGCAACTATAAGTGCAAAGATTTCAGTAAATGTTTCTTCAAACTTTTCTAATTCAGTTACAGCAACTCGTCAAAATGGCAATGAAGATGTACTAGCGCAAACAAAAAGCGAAGTTGTGTCTCAGGCTAAAGATATAGAGTATAGTGATGTAAAAGTGCAAGAAAGCGTAAAAGATGGTGAGCAGTGGGCACTACTTGTACAGGTCGATAGAAGTATACTCACAGCTACATATGAGCGAAAGCTTGATAAAGTAGATACAAAGTTACAAACACAATGGAGATTTTTTCAAAAGGCAGGTGTTTTTGAAAAACTAAAATTATCAGTTGATATCAATGCTCTTTTAAAACAAACAGATGCTATCTTTCCTATCCTGCATGCTATGAGTCCTACTTATGATGATGCTAAG
>JALSLR010000027.1 GCA_026988245.1 Sulfurimonas sp. | reverse complement strand
CACGTGTACTTTCGCATCGTCCCAAGGTGTAAGTTCACCATCCATCCAAATATATTTTGCTTTATCCATGTGTTATACTCCGAGCCACTATAAGCGTGGCAAATTTAATGGATTATTTTATCTAAAATGTCGTTAATAGTAGGTTTAGTGTAGAATATGAAAAAAGAAACAGAGGTGAAATGTGGGTAAAGTGTACCTCACGGGGGCAGGTCCTGGCGATAAAGAGTTATTGACATTAAAAGCATTACGTCTTATTCAGGAAGCAGATGTAATAGTGTATGACAGATTGGTAAATACTGCTATACTCAAAGAGGCCAAAGAGGGGTGCGAATGTATTTATGTTGGCAAAGAAAACAGACATCACATCTTACCACAAGATGAGATAAACGCACTACTTTACGAAAAAGCATGTGAGCATGAGACAGTAGTACGTCTCAAAGGTGGTGATGCAGTAGTTTTTGGTCGTGGTGGAGAAGAAGCACTTTTTTTAGCCAGTAGAGGCATAGCATTTGAGTTTGTCCCTGGTATTACTTCTGCTATAGCTGTGCCTGAGATGGCAAACATCCCTCTCACACATCGAGGAAAATCGGTCTCTTTTCGTGTGGTCACAGGCTATGAAGCTCCTGAAAAAGGGTATGCGCAACTTGATTGGAACAGTTTCAAACAAGACGAAACCATAGTCTTTTTAATGGGCTTACATCAATTACAAAATATCTGCACACAACTTATGAAGATAGGCAAGCCAGCTGAGTACCCCATTGCCGTCATCAGTCGTGGCACGTTACCTGATGAACAAGTCATAGTGGCTACCCTTGATACTATTTATGAACAGGCGAAGAATTTGCCTACACCTGCTTTGATTGTGGTGGGGGAAGTGGTGACGTTACATCATAAGCTTTCAATTGTATAAAAAATATGTCAATTTGCCATATTTTTAACCTTACTTGAAAAAAGTGTCTATAATATTTATGCACTCTTAAAGAGTAGTGTCTTTTCTTGTAGTATTGTCACATTGTGACGGTTGAAGGCGGTGGTATAAGTTACTATCGAGGTGCTATTATGGAATTTATGATTTCAGTACTTGGTCTTGTGGTTGGCATAGTTGGAGTTTACTTTAGCTATAAAAGTTACAAGAAGGAAAAGAACACCGACTGTTAACACAGTTGTACCATTAATGGATATAGAAGGAATAGCAGTTCCTTCTATATTCGGTGCACTCTTGTCATAATTTTACATCGTAATATCTTAAAGGCTTATTAAGTGCTTGAGACTACTCTGTGACTTTCTTTTTTAAAACTTCTAACTCCTCATAATTTTCTTTAGATTTCTTAACTACATCTTCAAAAGCAAAACCTAGCATAACTATCTTATATAGATTAGGTTTATTTTTTTGCCAATTTCTTAAAGTTTTTACATCAATATCCAAATAGATAGCCTTATCTCTTTTTGTCAAAATATTGCCTTTTTAAGTATAAAGGTACATAAAAATATGAGTTGGAAAAACAAGGAAATAATTCCAACTTTAATTAAAAAAAGAGGTAAATAATCCCCTTTAAAATAAATAATAGGTAATATATTCCCATTAAAACCAATAAATGGGGAAATATGGCAACCAAGTCTCAAAATAAAAATCTCACCCAAGCAAAGAAAAATAAGAAAGATGAGTTCTATACTCAACTCTCTGATATAGAACGAGAGTTAAAGCACTACAAAAAACATTTTAAAGGCAAAGTGGTCTATTGTAATTGTGATGACCCTAGAGTGAGTAATTTTTTTCATTACTTCTCATATAACTTTGAAAAATTAGGACTTAAAAAACTCATTACTACTTGCTATAAAAATAAAGACTTAGATTTGTTTAGTAAAAATAACACAGAACAAGCTATATATTTAGAGTACACAGGCGATAAAAATGGAAACAATGTACCAGACATAGAAGAGATTGGTATTCATCAGCTAAATGGAGACGGTGATTTTAGGAGTGAAGAGAGTATTGAGCTTTTAAAACAAGCAGATATTGTGGTAACAAATCCACCATTTTCTCTTTTTAGGGAGTATGTGGCTCAACTTATGGAGTACGATAAAAAGTTTGTAATTGTTGGGCATCAAAATGCAACCAAATATAAAGAAATTTTTAAGTTAATAATAGAAAATAAATTGTGGTTAGGTTATGGATTTAAGGGTGGAGCTGCTCATTTTATAAATAAATATTATGAAGACTATGCATCTGCAGGAGACCACAAAAAAGGTATGATTCGAGTATCTGGAGTTACTTGGATTACAAATTTAGATATTTCTAAACGACATGAAGACTTGATACTATATAAAAAATATAGTAGTGATGAGTATCCTCATTACGATAATTACGATGCAATAGAAGTTAGTAAAACTAAAGATATACCATATGATTATGACGGTGTTATGGGCGTACCAATTACTTTTTTAACTAAATATAATCCTGAGCAATTTGAAATTTTAGGAATGACGTCTGGTAGAGATGAATTTAAAGCAATTCCATCAAAGAAATATATCAACCCTAAACAAATAAATGAAGACAATTCTATAATAAATGGTAGTAAAGCTAATACTAGTTCTACGATTTTTTATAAAGAAAGACCTTCAGGTGTATGTTATACAGCAGATAACGTCAATGGATATATGAAGGTTTTATATACTAGATTTTTAATCAAAAATAAAAAGGTAATAAAGTGAATATAGAACTAAAAGAAATCACAATACGTGAACTAACAAACGGTTATCAAGATAATGAAGAAGCAGGCGTAGTAGGATTTGATGCTAGGTTAGACATCCGACCACCCTATCAAAGAGAGTTTATTTATAAAGATAAACAAAGAGATGCCGTTATCAATACCGTTATAGAAAATTTCCCACTCAATATCTTGTATTGGGCTGTACGAGAAGATGGAAATTTTGAAGTGATTGATGGACAACAACGAACTATTTCTATTTCCCAATATGTAGAGGGTGACTTCTCTTTTAATGGAAGATATTTTCATAATTTACAAGAAGATGAGAAAGAGCAGATATTAAACTATAAACTCATGGTCTATCTGTGTAGTGGTACAGATAGTGAAAAACTTGAATGGTTTAAAACCATTAACATTGCAGGAGAAAAACTCACAGAGCAAGAGTTGAGAAATGCAGTTTATTCTGGCTCGTGGGTGAGTGATGTAAAGAGGTATTTTAGTAAAAGTAGTTGTCCTGCGTATGGTATTGGTAGCGACTATTTAAATGGCTCACCCA
>JALSLR010000026.1 GCA_026988245.1 Sulfurimonas sp. | reverse complement strand
TTTCACCTTTTAAAGGAGATGTTTGAAAGAAACTAACAATATCATCTTTTTTTTGAGTTTGTGCATCATTTTTTTGCTCTACTTCCAAGTTTGTGATGGGAATATTTTTCAAAAAAAACATAACTTTATCATAAATAGTATCATTTACATCAAGTTTAATTGTGTACATCAAAACTCCTTTTTTATAATTATAGCACACTTGTTTCATTGCAAACTAAGTGTCAAATTTTTATTCGTTCAAATTGAATAGGCTACCTATTAGCTACTGTATAAGTTTAAGTCTCTGAAAGTTCGTGTTTTAGGGGAAGGGGTTGAAAGTGTATGGCTCCGGATACTGGATTCGAACCAGTGACCAAGTGATTAACAGTCACCTACTCTACCGCTGAGCTAATCCGGATTGTGAAAAGTTCTTAACATAAATGGTGTCAGAGGGGGGACTTGAACCCCCGACCCCCGGCTTATGAGACCAGTGCTCTAACCAGCTGAGCTACCCTGACATCTGTTAAGAGGACGGAATTATAATGTCATTTACCTAAAATTTACCTTACTTTGGGTAAAATCCCATAAATAAATTCAAATAAAGGTTTTTAAATGAACTTTCAACCACTAGGAAATAGAGTATTAGTTAAAAAGGTAGAGGCAGCTACTACGACTGCTTCTGGGATAATCATTCCTGATAACGCTTCAGAGAAGCCTTCTCAAGGTGAAATTGTTGCTGTGAGTAAAGAAGTTAAAACTTTAGTAGATGGCAATAGAGTTTTATTTGGTAAGTTTGCAGGTAATGAAGTTTCACTTGATGGTGAAAAATACTTAGTAATAGATACAGATGATATCTTCGGAATCATTCAATAATTAAATAAATATAAATAATATAAGGAATTAACCATGGCAAAAGAGATAATTTTTTCAGATGATGCAAGAAATCAGTTAGCAAAAGGTGTTCAAAAACTTACAGATGCGGTAAAAGTAACTATGGGGCCTCGTGGTCGTAATGTTCTTATACAAAAGTCTTATGGGGCACCTGTTATCACTAAGGATGGTGTATCTGTCGCACGTGAAGTTGAACTCGCTGATAAACTAGAAGATATGGGTGCACAACTTGTAAAAGAGGTAGCATCAAATACTGCTGATGAAGCTGGGGACGGAACTACTACAGCTACTGTTTTAGCAAATGCAATATTTTCAGAAGGTCTTAGAAATATTACAGCTGGAGCAAATCCAGTAGAAGTTAAGCGTGGAATGGACAAGGCTTGTGAAGCAATACTTGAAAACCTAAAAGCATCATCAAAAACTGTCAATGGGAAACAAGATATAGCTCAAGTAGCGTCTATCTCTGCTAACTCTGATACTTCTATAGGTGATATGATAGCTGAAGCAATGGATAAAGTTGGTCAAGATGGTGTTATCACAGTTGAAGAAGCTAAAGGTATCTCTGATGAGCTTGATGTAGTTGAGGGTATGCAGTTTGACCGTGGTTATTTAAGTCCATACTTTATAACTAACACTGAAAAAATGACTGCTGAGATAGAAAATCCTTGGATTTTACTTGCTGATAGTAAAATCAGTTCTTTAAAAGATTTACTTCCAGTGTTAGAACAAGTGCAAAAAACTTCTCGCCCCCTTCTTATCATCGCTGAAGATGTAGAAGGTGAAGCACTCTCAACTCTAGTTGTCAATAAACTTCGTGGTGTTTTAAACATAAGTGCTGTAAAAGCTCCAGGTTTTGGAGACAGACGTAAGGCTATGCTTCAAGATATCGCAACTTTAACGGCAGGGACTGTGATATCTGAAGAGACTGGGCATACTATAGAAGGTGCAGATATTGCTCTTCTTGGTCAAGCTGCTCGTGTAGTGATAGATAAAGATAATACTGTCATAGTTGATGGTGCTGGAGATGAAGCTGCTGTAAAAGCAAGAATAGCTGAAATAAAAACACAACTAGATGCTACAACAAGTGAATATGACAAAGAAAAACTTCAAGAACGTCTTGCAAAACTTTCTGGTGGTGTTGCGGTTATTAAAGTTGGTGCGGCAACTGAAACTGAGATGAAAGAGAAAAAAGACCGTGTAGATGATGCTCTGAGTGCAACTAAGGCTGCTGTGGAAGAGGGTATCATCATTGGTGGTGGTGCTGCTCTTGTTCGTGCTGCTTCTAGTGTTTCTTTAGAGCTTGAAGGCGATCAACTTATAGGTTGTGAGATTATTCTTCGTGCTGTAAAAGCACCTATCAAACAAATTGCACAAAATGCTGGGTTTGATACTGGTGTAGTTGTAAATGCTGTAGAGTCTGCAAAAGATTTAAATGTAGGTTTTAACGCTGCAACTGGTGAATATGTAGATATGTATAAAGCGGGTATCATTGACCCACTTAAAGTTGCGCGTGTAGCTTTAACAAATGCGACCTCTGTTTCTTCTTTACTGCTTACAACTGAAGCTGCGATTTATGAGATACCTGAACCAACTCCTGCTACTGGTGGAGATATGGGTGGCGGAATGCCTCCACAAATGGGTATGCCAGGAATGATGTAGTAGTGAAAATAGAAAATCCTTTTGAAAACGGACATATAAAAAACTACTTACTTCTTTATGCAAGTGTAGTAGTTATTATGGTTCTTTTTTTCTTAGCATCAACACTTTTTAATGATGCTAAGAGTATTCAAAAGAAAGTTTTTACTACTGATGCTAAGAGTACTTTAGAAGACAAGCGGGTGAAAAATATAGAAGATAATTCGCAAAATAAAACTTTAAAGTCAAAATTAAAATTGATGGATAGAAGTTACTAAACTACTCTTTAGTAACTATATAAAGTTGTTCGTGCTTTAAGCGTTTGAGTATATCCATCACAGTAACAAAATCCTGAAAACGTGACTCTTTGTCACTTCGTAGGACTACTGTTTGTTTTTTATCTATTTGAGATAATCTACGCTCAAGTTCTTTAGATGTTACTTTATCCTTTTCAAAAAACATTTCACCTTTTACATTTACATAGATACTTATCTCTTTTTTTAAGTCCTCTTTTTTTGTAGCTTTTGCTTTTGGAAGTTCCACTGGTATGACACCTTGTTTTATAAAGGTGGCAGTGGTTAAAACCATAACAAGAAGAACAAGCATAATATCTATAAATGGGATTACATTTATAGAGTCAAATCTTTTAGGTGCTTTTTTACACTTCATTTGCTACATCATACTTAGTAAGTATTCGCTCTATTTTACGAAGTGCTATGGTGTAGGCGACGATAGCTGGCATTGCCACCACTAGACCCATAGCAGTTGCTTTTAAAGCAAGAGCAAGACCCATCATAATCTTCTTAGCATCAACAGCACCAACATCACCCATAGAATAAAAAGTTATCATTATCCCAACAACAGTTCCAAGGAGACCAACATAGGGTGCATTTGTTCCGATGGCACTTATAACACTAATATTGTTTGTTAAATCTAAGTCAAGATTGTCTCTGTGTTTATAGTCCTCTATACGTACACTTTTGTAAAACATCATGCGTTCTATGAATAACCATAGTGTCACGATGCTCATAAGGATAAGTGTCCCCATTACTCCATAGTCCAAGGCTTGTTCTGCGTAGGATAAAAAATTGTTAGTTTCCATGCTAGTCTACTCCCTGAATTGCCCAGTTAATACTTTGACCAGCATACATAGGAACTACTGATGAATATTTTTTGGGAATAACAAACTCTCTTTTTTCGAGAGTAACTTCTTTAAATTCTGGGCAAATTCCGTAGATGCGTTGTGCATTATCACTTACAAAATCTTGTAAGTTATCGAGCTTGTCATATTGTTCAAAAATTTCACACAATAGTTGCAGGGCTATGGGCGCAGTAAATACTCCAGCTGCACATCCAGAACTCTCTTTTTTGTCTTGCGGGTGTGGAGCGGAATCTGAACCAAACATCACTTTTGGATGCGCCTCAAGAGCTACACTTAAGAGCGCATCTAAGTCCTCAGGTCTTTTAGCGATAGGCTTACAAAAGTTATGTGGCATCATCATACCACCAACAACATCATCAAGTGTTAAAAGTAAGTGATGGACAGTGATAGTTGCATAAAGATTGTCGTATTTATCTAGCATCTCTACAGCTTCTTTTGTAGTTATGTGTTCCATGATAATTTTTAAGTCTGGAAACGATGATGCTAAGAGCTCATAGATACTCATGAACTCAGCTTCTCTATCCATTACAAAGCCATCTGTTTCGCCATGTACACAAAGGGGAATATCTAACTCTATCATAGCTTCAAGAGTAGGGCGCATCTCCTCTATGTCAAATGAGCTTACCCCACCCTCAGAGTTTGTTGTGATTCCAGCAGGATAAAGCTTAATCGCTGTGAGTTCATCAGCTACACTTTCTAAAAATTTTCTATCATAGTTTTTGTAAAAAAGCGTCATATATGGTTCAAAGTAGTCATTTGGTACAGCTGCCATTATGCGCTCTTTGTAAGCTACTAGGTCATCTAAAGAACTAACAGGTGGAACGAGGTTTGGCATCACTATAGCTCCACTAAAACTATAAGCAGTTAAAGGGGCTATGTTTTCAAGCATAACTCCATCTCGAAGATGTAAGTGCATGTCAAGGGGCATTAAAAGTGTATGTGTCTTCATTGTAATCCTGTGTTTAAAATAAGGTATTAATTATATCTAAAATAGTATTAGTCGTTTGAGAGAATACACTATTTTTTTCATACTTTTTTCTCTTTAAATTTTCGATTTTGCCTCTAATATAAGTGCATTAATCGCTTTTTCATAAGTGCTAGCATCCTCTTGTGATGTAGATTCAAATCTTGTTACAAGAACAGGTGTAGTATTTGATGCACGTACCAAACCCCAACCTGTGTCAAAGTTGATGCGAACCCCATCGACATCAATGATGTTTTTTATATGAGGAAAATCTTCACTTGGATTCTTGAGTAGCTCTTTTACCTTATCAATGATTTTAAATTTTTCATCTTCAGTCGTTTGTACTTTTAACTCTTCTGTAGAATAAACCTTCGGAAGTTTAGCTAACTCAGCATCTAAATCTATCCCCTCGTGAATTAACTCAAGCATTCTCAGTGTCGCATAGATGGCATCGTCATAACCAAAGTAACGGTGTTTAAAAAATACATGTCCACTAACTTCACAAGCTAAGTCAGCATTTACCTCTTTCATTTTAACTTTTAAGTTTGAGTGCCCTGTTTTATACATGATAGCCTTACAACCACGACGCTCCAGTTCATCATACATCACTTGAGAACATTTCACCTCTCCAACTACAGTTGGTTTGTCCATTTTCATAGAGTAAAGAAGTGCCATCATATCACCTTTGATGTTGTTCTTGTGTGTTAAAACTGCGATGCGGTCAGCATCACCATCATAAGCAAAGGCAATGTCAGCATCTTGAAGTGCTACTTTGACATCTGCTAAGTTTTTCTCAACTGATGGGTCTGGATGATGGTTAGGAAAAGTCCCATCTGGTTCAACAAACAAACCCTTTGTTTGTAACTCTAGTGCACTAAATATTTTCTCAGTCACAACTCCAGCTACACCATTTCCACAGTCATAGACTATCTTGGTTGGCATTGCTTTTAAGTGAGAAAATGCATTGACAATGTAGTCTACATATCTACTCACTGCATCTATCTCAGTGACATCACGCTCCACTTGAGGAATCCCATCCATAGCTTCACATTCATCACCAAGCGCGTAGATATCATCCGAAAAAAATGGTAGTTTATCTATGGTTATTTTGAAACCATTATACTCACTTGGATTGTGTGAACCTGTAATCATTACAGAGGCTGATGCTAAGATACCATTGAACTCATTATAATTACAAAAATAATTGACCGGGGTAGGGACTAAACCCATACCCAATACTTTTTTTCCACCAGCATTAAGTCCAGCTACAAGATACTCAAAAAGGATAGGGGAGTGACTTCTAGCATCATAACCAACTGCTACATGCTCACCTTTTATCTTTGATGCTAAGGCATAACCTATTTTAGTTACACTCTCTTTGTTTAGCTCTTTTTCATATATGCCACGAATGTCATACTCTCTGTAGATGCTCATTTAAATCTCCTTAAACCTTGTTAAATATCGTAAACAAGGGCTTTATAGTGTTTTTTTTGTAATACAATAAAAGTCCGATTATCGTCGGACTTTGTCAAATTTTTTCATATCCGTCGGACTCTCATCTCACACAAAACGGACTTGAAAATGAAAATTTTTATATAAAGGTAAGCGAAATGATACAATTAAAAACTTTAAATAAAAGAATTGCAACAAAGTCGCAAGGTATATTTTATAAGCCAGTTGTAAATGAGGAAGAAAAATCCCTAAAAACCCTTAACCTAAGAGCAATTTTGTTATGTTATAATTACTCCATAAAAAATTGCAAGCAAAAGGATGTTTTATGCATACACTAACTTTAAATATTAAAGATAATGCTTATGGCAGTATCCTTTACTTTTTAAAAAATCTATCTACGGATATTGAAATAATAAGCGATAAAGTAACTGTAAAAAAAGATGAAAAAAAAGAAACCATTTCATCTTTAGCTGGTTCATTAAATAAATATGCAGACCCATCAAAAATTCACTTAGAAGATAAAGCATGGGAAATGCATGTTACAGAAAAATATAAATGATACTTTTAGATGCAAACTATATTTTAAGATTTCTTTTAAAAGACAATCTTGAAATGTTTGAAATAGCAAAAGATTGTATTGTAAATAATAAATGCCTCATTCCTAATGAAGTTTTAGCAGAGGTGGTATAATGTTCTCTTAAAAGTTTACACTACTCAGAGAAAAGATATAAAGAATGTCTTAACAAATATTCTCATGCAAGACAATATTATAAATGCTGAAAAACGGATACTTATTAATTCGTTAGAAATATTTAACCAAAAAAATTTAGATTTTGTAGATTCTATTTTATGTGCAAAATCACAAGGGTACACAATAAAAACTTTTGATAAAAAATTATTAAAATGCATTAATACTCATCAGAACAATCATTAAAACCTAGAAACATTCTCACCTTTTATCTTTGATGCTAAGGCATAACCTATTTTAGTTACACTCTCTCTGTAGATGCTCATACTATCTACCTAACCATTTTTTTGAGAGGGCTTGAAATAGTCCTACACTATCTGCACGAAATAAAAAGTTCTGAGTCCAGTTAATGAGGTGCGTGTTCTCAGGAGCAATAGCAATTCCTATAGGCTCAAAGCTTAAGTTTGAAAATACTGAAACAAAATTATCTTCTGGGTTATTTAGAACTACTGCTGCACAGATAGGGTAGTCTGTTAGCATCGCCGCTACTTTAGAGTCTCTTACCATTTGTATAGCTTCTTCTTGAGATTCAACTGTTATAGCTTTGACCTTTGGCATACCCATCTCTACAAATTTTTGAGAAGTTGAACCCTTGATAACTACCATTTTATTGTTAGCATTGTTAAGTTCTTCTTTTTGTGCTGATGCTAAGTCTGGTTGTTTTGTGATAAGACATTTTCCACTTTTAAGATAAGGCCCTACAAAGGCTACTTCCATATTTCTTTTAGGAGTGATAGTTAAGTTTGAGATGACTATATCTACATCACCATCTTTTAATGCTTCAATAAGTTTATCAAAAGGATATATTTTTATCACTAGTTTTACACCCATCGTATCAGCCATAGTTTGTGCCAAATCGATATCAAGTCCTACAGCATCTTTACCATTATTGATGGAACGCGTCATTGGTGTCATGTTGCCACTAGTACCGAGTACTAATTTTCCATCCTCTTTGATATCTTGCATTTTGCTACTTGCATCTACGCTTGTAGCTAAAATAAATACTGCGATTAGTGTAATCTTGATAATTTTATTTAACATTATCTCTCCTAAATTAAAGTTTTGGTATTGTACAATAAGTTATCAAACAAAAAGAGAAGAAATTAATAATATGAGTGAAGCAAAAGAGATATACCTAGAGGATTATAAGGCGCCTGATTTTAAGTGTAAAAGTGTAGATTTAGTTTTTGATTTATTTGACGAGTATACACTTGTTACAAGTACTATGCAGCTACAAAAGCAGGGTGATGCTAATGACTTAGTCTTAGACAGTATAGACTTAGACTTGCAGGCTATATATTTAAATGACTTAGAGTTAAATGATACTCGGTATATATATAAAGATGAAAAATTAACTCTATTGAATGTCCCTTCAGACTTTAGCATCAAGATAAACAATAAGGTTTATCCACATAAAAATACAGAACTAGAAGGTCTCTATCGGAGTGGCGATATATTTTGTACACAAAATGAACCTGAAGGTTTTAGACGAATAACTCCTTACTTGGATAGACCAGATGTTATGAGTGTTTTTACAACAACAGTTATAGCAGACAAAGCTCGCTTTCCTGTACTTCTAAGTAATGGAAACAAGCAAAATTGTCACGACTTTATGAATGGACGTCATGGCGTTACATGGTTTGATCCTTATCCAAAACCATCTTATCTTTTTGCTTTAGTTGCAGGTGACCTTGGCGTAGTGAATGATGCATATAAAACTTTAAGTGGAATAGATGTAGAGTTAAACATATACTGTGATAAAGGTAATGAGTCTAAATGCTTCCATGCCATGAAATCCTTAAAAGAGTCAATGGATTGGGATGAACAAACATATGGACGAGAGTATGATTTGGATATATACAATATAGTCGCAGTAGATAGCTTCAATATGGGAGCAATGGAAAATAAAGGTTTAAATATCTTTAACTCACATTATGTACTTGCAAATGAAGAAGTAGCTACTGATAATGACTTTATGGGTATACAAAGTGTTATAGCGCATGAGTATTTTCATAATTGGACGGGTAATCGTATCACGTGTAGGGATTGGTTTCAGTTAACCCTTAAAGAGGGTCTTACAGTTTTTCGAGATCAATGCTTTTCTGCTGATATGAACTCTAAAGATGTCCAGCGTATAGGTGATGTAAAAGCACTTCGTGAAAGACAGTTTGTTGAAGATGCTTCCCCTACATCCCATCCTATCCAGCCTAAGTCATACATCTCCATGAATAATTTTTATACATCAACTGTATATGAAAAGGGAGCAGAGGTTATTCGTATGATACATACTCTCTTGGGTGAAGAAAAATACAGAGAAGCTACTGACTTGTATTTTGACTTGTATGATGGACAAGCTGTCACTATCAATGATTTTCTTCATGCTATGAGTGCAAAAAGTGGAGTCGATTTAACACAGTTTGAAAGATGGTATCATCAAAATGGAACGCCAAAACTTTTAGTAGGTGAAAATTTCGTCAATGGGATTTATACACTTAGACTCACTCAGGTCATTCCAAATACTTTAGAAGGTCAAAGACAAAGAGTCTATATGTACCCTTTAAAAATCGCATTACTTGATGCTTTAGGTAATGATATTGTTGAAAAAACTTTAATAATAAAAGATGAATATGAAGAGTTTAGTTTTGAAGTTAAAGAAAAACCAGTACTTTCTATTAACCGCGACTTTTCAGCACCAATCATCATAGAACAAGAATATACATCATATCCATTTTTAATGAAATTCGATAACAATAATTTTGTACGCTATGAATCTGCACAATCGTTTGCAGTAGATACACTAGAAAAAATGATGTTAGGGGAGGGGATAGATGAAGAGTTCGTTAGTAGTTATGGGGCTATCCTAGATGCCGAGATAGACCTCTCATTTAAAGCATTACTATTAGAATTACCAACAGTTTCAGTGTTGATGCAAAGGCAAAAAGTAGTAGATTTTGAACCAATATATGAGGCAAAAGAAAGTTTGCAAAAATACTTAGCAGCAAGATATAAAGAAAATTTTTTAGATCTATATCGTGAGTATAATGATGTAAGTTCAATTGCAACTGATGCTGTAGCCATGGCAAAGCGGGCGTTGAAAAATCGTGCTTTGAAAATGTTATCGTGCACTAATAGTAAAACATTTATTGATTTGGCATATAAACAGTATTATGATTCTAAGACAATGACTGATAAAATCACCGCATTAGATATCCTAGAAAATAAAAATGAAAAATTGGCAGACATTACATTAAAAGATTTTTATGATAGCTATAAGTCAGATACCTTAGTAATGAATAAGTACTTTTCTATACTGAGTGCATCACACCGAGTGGGTGTTTTACAAAGAGTTATAAAGTTACAAGATGATGAGGTTTATGATATTAAAGTACCAAATCTAGTGCGTTCATTGATAGGAGTTTTTGCTAGGAATTATAAATACTTTCATGCTAAAGATGGAAGTGGATACAAGTTTGTAGCAGATAAGATTATACAGATAGATAGAATCAATCCACAAATATCTTCAGCACTTATGTCAGCCTTTAAAATATATAAAAAATTAAACACAATCAACCAAAAAGTGATGAAAGTTGAGTTGAAACGTATCATATCTACACAGTCATTATCAAAAAATTGTTTTGAGATTGTAACCAAAATATTAAAATAAGTGATTTTATTTGATATCACATTAAAGTACACCCCATAGAACAGGGCTTCAATCTATGTGATAAATTCAACTTATAACTTATATTGTTAAATTTATAATAAGATGTGATTAATTTGTGAGATAATTTTGATAAAGTTTTTTTAGAACAAAACATTAAGGAAATAAAATGGCAAGATTAGTTGTTTTAGGTGGAGGTGTCTCAGGGCACACAGCTGCTACATTTGCAGCAAAATGGTTAGGTTCAGCTCACGAAGTTGTAGTTGTAACACCAAATAGTAAATGGAACTGGATTCCGTCTAACATTTGGGTTGGTGTAGGACAGATGAGTAAAGAGGATGTTACTTTTGACTTAGCTCCTGTCTATGCGAAAGCAGGGATTAATTATAAACAAGCAAAAGCTGTTTCTATCAATCCTGAAGGTTCAGAGTCTTTAGAGAAGCCTTTTGTTACCATAGAGTATACGCTAGAGGGACGAGAAGGTGAGAGTGAAAATGTAGAATATGACTATCTCATTAATGCAACAGGTCCGAAGCTAAACTTTGCAGCTACACCAGGTCTGGGTGATGCTAATGGTTTAGGTGAGCATACTGTTTCTGTATGTACAGCAGACCATGCTGTACATGCTGCATCAGAGTTAGATAAATGTATAGAGAAGATGAAAGCTGGAGAACGTCAAAAATTCTTAATAGGTACTGGTCATGGTATGTGTACATGTCAAGGTGCTGCTTTTGAGTATATATTTAACATTGAACATGAAGTTAAAAAAGCTGGTGTTCGTGATATGGCAGATATCAAGTGGATATCTAATGAGTCATTTTTAGGTGACTTTGGTATTGGTGGACTTCATATGAAATCTATGGGATTTGCGGTAAGTTCAAAAATCTTTGCAGAATCTTTATTTACTGAACGTAATGTTGACTGGATGGTTGGTGCACATGTATCTAAGGTTGAAAAAGGTAGTGTTGATTATGAACTACTTGATGGCTCTACTGGTACAGAAAGTTTTGATTTTTCAATGCTAATCCCTCCATTCGCTGGTGTTGGACTCAAAGCATTTAATAAAGCTGGTGATGATATGACTAGTGATTTATTTGCTCCAAATGGCTTTTTGAAAGTTGATGCTAAGTATGATGCTGGTGCTTATGAAAATTGGAAAGCGTCTGACTGGCCAGAAACATATCAAAATCCTACCTATGAAAATATTTTTGCTTGTGGTATTGCTTTTGCACCTCCACATCCAATCTCTAAACCTATGAGCTCTCCAAATGGAACTCCTATAACACCAACTCCTCCTCGTACGGGTATGCCTTCTGGTATTATCGGTAAGGTAGTTGCACATTCTGTTTGTGATAAAATTTTAAAAGGTTCAGACGCTCCATTGCATAAAGCTTCTATGGCTGAGATGGGTGCTGCTTGCGTAGCTTCGGCTGGTAAGGGTATCTTTAGTGGTACTGCTGCTGCTATGACTATTTATCCTGTTGTTCCTGACTTTGATAAGTACCCTGGAACTGGACGTGATACTGAATATACTTTTGGTGAGATTGGTCTTGCTGGGCATTGGATTAAACATATTCTACATCACTTGTTTATATATAAAGCGAAATTAAGTCCAGGTTGGACTTTAATCCCTGAATAAAAAGAAATAAAATAAATTAAAGGAATTTTGATGGCAACAGATCATGGAAAACACGGCGAAACGAACATAAATGCGTACGGAAATAATTACAACACAATGACCCCTGGTCCATTCGCAAAATGGATGAGAACTTGTGTAATATTTCAAGCTATTAGATTTATAATTATTAATATAAAAATGATTATAGTAGTGAGAAAAAGTCACTAATCACATGTTTCCCCATCTGGGGGAAATAATTTAAAATTTCATCCTATTTTTTAACAAGGCTATTTGAAATGGTTCAAACAATTATAACTTATCCAACTCCTCCTAGTGTAAATTATTCAACTGATGTCAGAGTATTTGACGAAAAAATGCAGAATTTAGTTGATGATATGAAAGACACGATAAATGCAAATAGTCTTGATGGATTAACTGCTTTTCAAATAGGGAGTATGTATAATATAGTCATAATTAAAAAAGATGATGGAAATTTTTTAGAGTTAATAAATCCAAGATTAGTTTTTACAGAGGGAAAGGTTACTACAACTGAAACCACAGCTTACTTCCCTGGACTAAGCGCTAAAGTAACGAGACATGAAAAGATATCTGTAGTATATGAGGATAAAGAGTTGAAACAACACTCTTTAAGAGCTGAGGGTGACTTTTCAATTCTTTTACAAAGAAAGATCGACTATACTTTTGGTTCATCCTTTATAAATAAACTTGACCCAGATGAAAAAAAGCGTTTTAGTGTTAAGCTTGAGTTTGGCAGTGATATCGCAATATCTGAGTATTGTCCAACAAGTTTTAATAGAGATAAAATTTTAAAAGTTATTAATATCTTGATGCTAGCAATGGTCTTGCTATTTGTATATTCATTATTTGAGGATAATCAAGAAAATTTAAGTCAGCTCTGGGACTTTCAGCTATATACGTCATTTGGAGTATTAGGCTTAAATATTATATACTTTTTTTATGCACAATATGAAGGTAAAAAATATACATCATGCACATCATGTCAAATTGGAAATATTATAGGTACTACTATAATCTCTTTGGTTAAGTTATCTTTCATTATGTTAGTGTCATTTTTCTTTATATAGATTAAGATTATGGAGTTAGTATGCCAATAGTTGCACCAGAGCTTTTTAAAACTCAACAAGCCTTTATAGATGCTAAAGATGCTATATTAGCAAATTGGATAGCTTATGATTTACCAAAAAAGATACTCATAGACCATGAAATTAAACCTGAATATTTTATAAAAAAATATGGAAATGGTGTGTTTGATTACTTTATGGGAGTGATAAGTGGTGAAACTGAGATAGGGAACTGCCCTGTAATGCAAGAACTGCTTACTTACCTAAAAGTACGAGAGATTAGTGCTGATGAACTGTTTGAAATATGTAGCCACTTTCGTCGTTCTATGCTCGATTTTTCATATGATGCTGGATTTAATTCAAAAGATATTTTTGATGAGATTTCTCATATATTTGACCAGAACTTTCGTGGTATATTAAAGTTTTACACAGATACAATTTTTAAAAAGCTTATTGATGCAAGAGCTGAAGCTTTAAGAGCATCCCAAGCAAAAGAATATTTTTTATCAAATATGTCACATGAGATACGTACACCCCTAAATGCTATATTAGGTTTTGTGAATCTTATGATAGATGAAACAACTTCTCAAAAACATAGAGGCTATTTAAATACTATTTTAAATAGTGGGGAATCTCTTCTTAGCATCATCAATGATATACTGGATTTTTCAAAACTTCGTAGTGGTGAGTTTACGATAGAACCAAAAATATTTTCCTTACATGAAGAGTTAAGTCATACTATGGAGTTGTTTGTTGCTAGTGCTAGTAGTAAAAATATAACCATAGTTTCCTTTATAAATCCCAATATACCAAAAGAATTTTTTGCTGATTCTTTGAGAATAAAGCAAATCGTATCTAACCTTTTAAGTAATGCAATAAAGTTTACATCTTTAAATGGAATTATTAGTGTAAAAGCTACTTACGCTGAAAATAAAAATGCTATTAAAATTAGTATAAGAGATAATGGCATTGGGATATCAAAAGAAGATCAGATAGGTATTTTTTCAGCTTTCACTCAATCTCAAGATAACAAACTAGAGTCTAGCAATGGTACAGGACTAGGGCTTTCTATATCTAGGCAACTTGCAAGACATATGAATGGAGATCTATATGTAGAATCAGAGTTAAATAAAGGGAGTACATTTTATCTTGAAGTGCCAATAGAGATTAAAGATAGTGGGAGTATAGTTTTAGAAAATATGGATGAACTTGAAGACAAAAAAATCGTCTTTTATTTTAAAAATAAAGCAAATAAATTTAAACTTGATTCTTTAATGACATACTTTAATTTCTTTCACGTTAATGTAGAGGTAGTAGATACATTGAACTGTGAATATGATGTAGCAATATTTATCGATGAAGATATGCCATATGATTGGTATGAAAAACATTATAGGATACATAATAGAAAATATATTGCCTTGATGAGTACTCAAAATGATAAGTATGATAACTCTATCGATATCATTCCTATGACCTTTCCTTTGTATTGTTCAAAAATTAAAGATACCTTTATTGAGTTACTGCATCCTAACTCTAAGTTAAATATTTCTCATTATGAGCAAATGAAGTTCGTAGGTAATGTTTTGGTTGCAGAGGATAATGAAGCGAATCAAGAGCTGATCAAGATTTTACTTATGAAATATGGGCTTACATTTGATTTGGCAAATAATGGTCTTGAGGCAGTAAACCTTTATAAGTTACATAGCTATAATTTGGTTCTTATGGATGAACAGATGCCTATAATGGACGGAAATGAAGCAGTGAAGAAGATTCTAGCCTATGAAAAGGAGTTAGGAGTTCGACATACTCCAATTTCTGCGCTGACTGCAAATGTTATCAAGGGGGCTAAAGAAAAAGGACTTAAAAGTGGGTATGACTCATTTTTAGGTAAACCAATAGTTATAAAAGAATTAGAAAAAGTCTTTCGTCAATATCTTCAAATTGATAGTAACGATATTATTCAAAATGTTATTTTTGAAGAAAAAAATACTATTGAAGGTTTAGATGTAAAAAAATTATCTGAAGAGTTGATGCTAAGCATGGAAGAGGTGAATATGCTTCTTAAAATGTTTGTTAGTAAAATGGGTAAAATACTCCCCGAGTTAAAACAAGCAATAGATGCTAAAGACTATAAGCAAATATCTCTCAATGCACACAGCATTAAAGGTTCTAGTGCTAACTTTAGAATAGATTTTTTACAAGATACAGCTAAGGAGATGGAACAGAAGGCTAAAGATGTAAATACTGAATTTGATTATATAAAAGCTTATGATCAAATGCATGAGTACATGCAAGGAATAGTAGTAAAATAGAAGCTATTCTTCTATGTAGTAGCCTATGCCTGAGGCATTTTTTATAATGTCTGTTTCAAGCTTATTTCTAAGTCTCCAAACTAAAGTTCTTACACTATTTTCTGTTGCACCGTGCTCATCCCATACATAATTAGTCGCTTGCTCAAAACTCACAACTTGACCTAGTTGGGCTACTAAAAGTCTAAGAAAAGCATTTTCTTTTTTTGTAAGTTTTATTTTTTTATTATTGTAAAAAGTTTCGCATATACTGATATCTAGGTGATAGTTGTCTCCAAAAGGAACAATCGGTTTATCTGTAGCTCTTTTTGAGTATAAAAGTTTTTCTAAGTTCAGTTTGTCTACTTTTAGTGAACTGATATCATTTTCACGATTATTTTCAACCTCAAATTTAAAGATAGCCATTTGTATAGTTGCATGAAGTGAACTAGGATCAAATGGTTTTACTATATAGCCATACGGTTCTGTTAGTTTTGCTTGAGAAATAATATTGTCATCACTATGTGATGTTAAAAATATAAACGGAATATGATACTTCTCTCTTATCTCTTTTGCAAGAGTTATTCCATCATTTGTATCTTGTAGTGAAATATCAATAATTATTAAATTTGGTTTTAAAGAACTTATTTTATTTTTGACATCTTGTACATTATCACATGTCGCAATGATATTGTAGCCATGCTTTTGAAGTGACATATTGAGGTTTAATGCCGTTATCTCATCATCTTCGACAATAATTATATCTATTTTACTCATAGTTTCCCTTTTATCATAAAACTGTAATTATAATGTGATAATTTTAATTGTAAGATTATATTATAACTTTTTATAATTTACAACAAAACAAAGGAATTTATGGTATTTGTCATATGAGTTGCTACAAATTGTGATAATAATTGTGGCTCCGGATACTGGATTCGAACCAGTGACCAAGTGATTAACAGTCGGTTAAAACCATATTATCATACTTTCTTAAATCTTATCATATCTGATTAAATTCCCTACTTTAAGGGGATAAAGAGAGTTCCAGTTTCCTCATATTTTATCAAATTATTTTAAAATAAACTATCTTGCACGGACTTATCAAGGACTTATATTTGATAAATTTATTAAAGCCTTTAAAGTTTATGCTAAAATAAAATTTCCTCCTAAATTATTTATCATTTCAAATGGATTTATATATTTTACATCAAAAGCATTGCATATATTAGGAATTTTTACTTTTTTAATTCCAGTTCCAACAGCTAATACTTCATGCGTTACCAGGGTTGCACCCATAACACTTGCCTTAGCTATAAGCCACGGATCAGCTCCTGATAAAAATCTGTCAATATGTGCTTGTCCAAAACCATTAGAATTAACATAATTCACAATTTCAATGTACTTTAACTGTGTTTCAGAATCAGATAATTCTAAAAATGGAATATCATCTTTTCTCTCTTTAATCCATTCTGCTAATTCGTCACTACCTGCTACTAATTCATCAAATACAAATGTGATACTAGCGATTGTACTTCTTGGAGCTTCTCTATCTATAAATTCCCAAAAAGCTGGACAGAAATCCATACCATAATGAAGATTTTTTGCTTGTATTAATACATTTGCATCTACTAAATACATCATTATCTAAGACCTAATTTATGAGCATAATCATGTATTTTAGAAGCCTTAATGTTTAAAAGTGCAGATGCATCACGATAAAGTAATCTACCTTCAAGTGCAGAACTAACTACTGCTTGAGAAAATATTTCGCTGTTACGAACTTTTAGTGTACGAAAGAAATCTCCACCACCACTAGCTTTCTTGTTTTTCTGATATTCTTCAAACTTTTTTTGTGCTTCTTCAAATAAAATATAAAAATTTTCTCGAGAAATATAATTAAGATCATAAGCTCGCCTCAATGTAACAAATATACTTACATGAAATTTAGTAGCTAAATATGCACAATTATTTTCATCACTTTTGGTATTGTCCCATTTTATTGTAAATTCACTCTCAGGCATTAACAATTCAGCAGCTATTTTATTACAAAAATTTTCTATACTATTATCTTCATTCTCATTTAAATCTACAGAAGATATACCACTTTCTCCAATCCATAAATGAGCTAATTCATGGGCTAGAGTAAATATTTGTGCACTTTTTGCATCAGCAGTATTTATAAAAATTAATGGTGCATATTTATCATTTATCGCAAAACCTCTAAACTCTCTTACATAAAGATGCTTATGTGTATTATTAGCTAATACACTGTTCCTCATAATTAATATTCCTGCAGCTTCTGCTTTTAAAGATATTTCTTTAATATATTCATCTTTTATATTACTAGAACTAGCAAAACCAGAAGTCCAGTTTAATGTCTGACGAATATCAGAAACAATTTCATCAACAGAATGATTAATATTGAATTTCCCAATAAAGTCTAAAGGTAATTCACCACTTTCTAAGACATATTCTTTATACCATTGTTGCTTTCTATCCATTTCATGTAATAATTCTCTAAATGTAGCACTTATTTCTTCTGGAGCACTGTCTTTCACTGTTCTCAAATCAGGAATCAGTAGTTTTTCTTCAGGTGGTTGAGTTAAAAATAAATAACCAAAAGGAACTTGAAGAGCTTTTGCTACATTTTGAGCTTGCTTAAATGTAGGTCTTGCATCACCTTTCTCCCACATAGCAACTTTTTCAGTTTTGATGGAAAGTTTATCAGACAAAGCATCTATTGTCATAAAAGCACGATTCCGTGCCCACTCAAGAACACTTGGTGTTATTAGTGCATGTGTCATAATATCTTTCCTCCTTTTCTATTAATAATGTTATTATCATATAATTATACTTTACTTTCAATTATTTTAAAGCATAAAACATTCCTTTTAATTATTTTAAATTATTTGTATATGTATTTCTTTCTAGATAATATTTCAATCAAAATATCATACTTCCTCATACTATACTAAACCTCCTCTATTTCCCCGTATAAGGAGAGCGACAGCTTATTTATTTTACCATTGCTAGTAAATCAACTACTATCAAATGGAGTTATTATGGCTAACTTAAGAACAGTTCAAAAGAAAATATCTACTAAAGACGAGGGTGTGTTTTATAAAGAAGTTGTAAATGAAAACAATAAAATTGTAGATAAAATATTTCTAATCCGTTATAGAGAAAATTATGCCGATAAGCAAATGACTATTGGTAAGTTTAGTGAAGGGATTAGACTTGAGTTTTGTAAAGCGAAGCGTATCGATATTTTAAACAAAATCAGACATGGCGAGTTTGTGAGCAAACAATCTAAAATCACCTTTGATGATGTGTTCAAAAAATATATACAGTGGGCAGAACATAATAAAAAAACTTGGAAGCAAGATGCTAATACATTTGAGTTTCATCTCAAAGAGTTTAAAAAATATGACTTAAGACAACTAAAGCCAGAGATATTTGAAAAACTAAAACAAGAAAAGCTCTCTGATGGGTATAAGCCACGAACTGTTCAGCTCATACTTGGTCTTGCGAGACAAATAATCAACTATGCTATAAATAATGAGCTTATTTTAAACTATGCAAATCCTATCTCAAAGGGTAAGGTAAAAATGCCAGTTTATGACAACAAGCAAATAGGATTTTTAACAAAAGAGCAAGCTAAAAGATTATTAAAGATTTTAAAAGCCAATCCCTACCCTCTTACTTATCGCCTAACAGTACTTTTACTCTACTCAGGAGCAAGGTTTAGTGAAGTAGCATCTCTTACATGGGACGATATAGATTTTAACAACAGACTTATCTATTTTAAATCAAACAAAAATGGTAATGATAGAAAAGTATATATACCTGATGTAGCTTTGGAAGTTTTAAATGATCTCTACAAAGAAAAAACTAGCAACCTTGTAATACCCTCACGAAATAATAAACAACTCATTCAGATGCCAAAACAGTGGCAGGATACAGTTGATAAATTATTGCCAAATAACGACAAGGCTGGCAAATACAGAATAACTGTCCATAGCTTAAGACATACTCATGCATCTTGGATGGCTATATCTGGGATTAGTATTTTACATATTAAAGAGCAACTTGGGCATAAAAAACTTGATATGACTATGCGATATAGCCATCTAATACCAAATGAGAGGCATGAGAGTACTCAGGTTATTTTTGATAACTTATAAATTTAGCATAAATATTAGACTTCTTGCATAACCCCAAACCGGTTCAAAAATTGCTATTGCTAAAGCATGAAGAACTATGAGAAATTAAAAGAGCTAAAACCAGAACTATTC
>JALSLR010000025.1 GCA_026988245.1 Sulfurimonas sp. | reverse complement strand
GCATACTTTTTTACATTTCCTTTTTCACTGCAACGAGAGCTTGTGTATGCAAACTATAGACACTATTTTATAAATGATATGAAGGATGAATCTTACAGAGTGACAGAGGTAAAAGCAGGGGTGAGTCTTTCCACTGTATTCTTAAATAAATTCTCCTTTCCTATAGGTTTGGAATATATATACAATGATACATTTTTTGCCAAAGCTACAAATCAGCTCTTTTTCACTCTTGGAACCGCATTCTAAATAAAAATATAATCTAAATTTGTGTATAATAACTACATAGTCTGAATGACTCGGTATTTGCACAAATGAGGGTTCTACATATTCAAACTGCGAACAAGTAGATTCTTCGTGTGTCGGTATTATCGTTTGAGGTACGTTCACTCTGCCGAGATTCTGCCGCCGTTAGAAGATTCTCTCTTCGCCCAAATTAGGCTTTGAGAACCGAAGCTAATGCAAGCCGACCATTTGGGCTTTTTTAATTATTAATTCACAGGAAAATTATGAAAATCTTAATACTTGGCTCTGGTGGGCGTGAATACTCAATCGCAAGAGCAATCTCTAATGAAAATGATACACATGAACTTTTTTTTCAACCAGGAAATGGTGCTACAGATATCTTAGGTACAAATATAAATATTAAAGATTATAATGATTTAGCAACATTCGCAATACAAAATAATATAGATTTAACAATTGTTGGACCCGAAGCTCCTCTTGTTGATGGCGTCGTAGATATATTTAAAGCAAAGTCTCTTACAATATTTGGACCATCTAAGGAGGCTGCGCAACTTGAAGGCTCAAAAGTTTATATGAAAAATTTTTTAGCAAAGTACAATATCCCAACAGCGAAGTATATTGAAACTGCCTCCATTGAAGAAGCTTTCAAGTTTACAGATACATTAACTGCACCTATCGTAGTCAAAGCAGATGGTCTTTGTGGTGGTAAAGGTGTGATTATCGCACAAAACCATGATGATGCTAAGGTTGCAATATCTGAAATGTTAAGTGGAAAAAGCTTTGGGGATGCTGGACTAAAAGTGATAGTTGAAGAGTTCCTTGATGGCTACGAGCTTTCAATGTTTGCTGTATGTGATGGGGATGACTACATACTTCTTCAGGCTGCACAAGATCACAAGCGCTTACTAGATGGTGATGAGGGACCAAATACTGGGGGAATGGGTGCATACGCTCCAACACCTCTTGTAGATGAAGAACTATACCAAAAAGTAAAAGATAGAGTGATAAAACCTACCCTAGAGGGTATGAAAAAAGAGGGTGCCCCTTTTGAGGGTGTTCTTTTTATAGGTATAATGGTCGTAAATGGTGAACCAGTAACATTAGAGTTTAATGTTCGTTTTGGAGACCCTGAGTGTGAGATACTTATGCCACTTATGACCTCAAGTGTATCAGATATGTTTTATAAGGCTGCGACAAATCATTTGTCAGACATCAAGGTAGAGTTTTCTTCGCAATATGCAGTTGGTGTGGTGATGGCTAGTGAAAACTACCCATATAAGAGCTCAACTCCTGCTGAAATTATAGTAGATGAAGTGCATCATGATGAGATAAGAGATAACACTCATATCTCTTATGCAGGTGTGAGTAAAGAAGATGATACTCTTTATGCAGATGGAGGAAGAGTTCTTGTTTGTGTAGGTTTAGGGGATACTATAAAACAAGCAAGAGATAGAGCCTACTTAAGATGTGGTCAGGTTCATTTCAAGGGTAAAAAAATAAGAACTGATATAGCTTACCAAGCCCTATAGGATTTAACTTTGAATGATGAAATACAAAATACACTACACCGCGAAGGGATGCAATTAGCTTCGATTAAAAAACGTTCCTTTGCCTTTTTTATTGATGAGATGTTACTTTCACTTATCCTTCTCATAGCTTTATGGGATAAATTTACTCCAAATATGAGTTTAGAAGAGACTATCCTCCTCACAAACACTTTCGTGCTAGAGTATATGATGATGAAAATTATATATCAAGCTTTTTTTGTTATGCATTATGGGGCAACCATAGGGAAGTTAGCTGTAAAAATTAAAGTAATAGAGATAAGCACCTTGGGTAACCCAAATGTACTTAGCGCACTTAATCGTGCTATCTTTAGAGTTGTCAGTGAACTTGTTTTTTATCTAGGTTTTTTATGGGGGATGTTAAATCCATCACGTCAAGCGTGGCACGATAAAACAGCAAAAACTTTGGTTGTAGATGCTTAAATATCTTGTTTTCTTAGTTCTTTATTCTTCCTTTGTCTTTGGAAGTGACAAGGTAGAGATATTTGCCACAAAGATGGATAGTGCGGGTAATATTGTTTATGCGTATGGTGAAGTAAATGTCATTTACAAAGATTATTTTATAAGCGCTGAGGAAGCAAAATACGATAGAGATACAGGAGATTTAGAGCTTTTTAAAAACATACGTGTAACACAGGGAGAAAGTTACAAAATTTTAGGTGATTACGCCCGTATGAATATAAAAGAAAAAACACGCGAATTTAAGCCATTTTATATGTTAGAAGAATCCTCAGATCTTTGGGTGAGTGGCAAAGAGGGTAAGGCATATGATAAAGATTTGGATGTGAAATCTGGAGTAGTGAGTGGCTGTAATCAAAATGATCCACTTTGGAAAATAGAGTTTACTTCCTCTACATACAATGAACAATCTATGTGGTTTAATATGTATAATGCAAGACTATACATATATGATATACCCATTTTTTATACTCCATATTTTGGCTATTCTTTAGACGATACAAGACAAACTGGTCTTTTAATACCCTCGGTGGGTCTTTCTAGTGATGAGGGGTTTTACTATGAGCAACCGATATATATTGCGCCTTATGATTCATGGGATTTAGAGTTAAAACCACAAACAAGAACAACCCGTGGTGCTGGAGTCTATTCAACTTTTCGATTTGCTGATTCTCCAATATCTATGGGGGAATTAACCTTAGGATATTTCAAAGAAAAAGATAGTTATTTTGAAGAAAAAAATCTTGCAAATCAAGAACATTATGGTTTTGACTTTAAGTACACTAATGGTGATTTTATAAACCAATGGTTTGGCTCATCTTTTGGTGGTCAGTCAGCGATATATGCAGATATTCATTATCTTAATGATGTTGATTATATTAATCTTGCTACAAATGATACAACAACAAGTGCTACAGCTACACAGATACTCTCCCGTGTTAATCTTTTTTATAATGATGATACCGATTATATTGGAAGTTATGTGAAGTACTATCAAGACTTAACTTTAGCAAATAATGATGTAACCCTTCAAAAGTTACCAACTTTACACTACCACAGATATTTAGATACATTACTGGCCAATCATCTCTTATATAATTTAGATTTACAAAGTACAAATATTTATAGATCAGAGGGTGTTGGAGCTGTTCAAACGAACTTAAACATTCCTATCACATTGCAATCAGCTCTCTTTGATGAGTATATAAACGTAGCTTTTAAAGGGTATTTATACGCACAATCATCAGTGTTTAATGGTGTTGACACCAGTAATACACAAGAATATCAAGATGGTTATTATGCTCGTAACTATAATGTTGTGCAAGCTTCAAGTCAAGTAACACGTGCATATACTAACTTTACACACAATATGTCTTTTAGAACTAGCTATGTGTTTTCTGGTGGAGAAACAAGGGATGGGTACTATAAAGATCAAGAAGAATTTTGTTCTCAAAGTATCAACAAAAGCGATCCGAGATGTGATTTTTATAATGTAAGTGATATCAATGAAGCCTTGAATGTAGAATTTACACAGTACTTTTTTGATACATCAGGCACGCAAAAATTTTATCATAAACTATCCCAAAATATAGTATATCAAGATAGCAACGAGTCTTTAGGTGACTTGGAAAATGAAATTGACTATAAAGTTACTTCTTCGATAAGTCTTTATAATAATGCTTTTTACAATTATGATGAAAATCTTTTTTCAAAGATATATAGTAAAATTTCTTTTACTGGTTATGGATTAAATGTTGGACTATCGCATCTTTACAAAGAGGATGTATTAAAGGCATTGGATGCAACAGATAGGTTTACAAAATATTTAACCTCAAATGTTGGATATACTTATGATCAACATTATTCTTATAAGGCTGTCTATAACTATGATTTGCAAAACAGTTTAAAAAAAACTGCTGAGATAGGGTTTTTATATAAAAAAAGATGCTGGGATTTTGGTATAAGGTATGTGGAAAATAATAGACCAGTTTTATCAAGTACAGGGACATATAATTCTGTTTACGATAGATATGTTTATTTTACGATACTTTTAAAACCGATTATGGAACCAAGTGCAGCAACAAATGCAGCCTTTACATATAGGTTGCCTGAACTCTATAATGGTAAATAAGGATGTATAAGATGAAAGAAAAACAAAACCTTCTCAAAGATCGTCGTGCGGCGGCCAAAGCATTGAGTGAAATAATACCGATGCAAAAGCTTAAGTCTCAAGATTGGAAGTTAGTCGCAGTTTCAAAAGGTGGATTAGTATTAGCATCATTTCTAAGAGGTAGGTTAGATAATGATGTTGAGTTCTTGTTTAATGAAGCTATCATGGCTCCAAACAATGATGAGTGTGAAGTAGCTCGAGTAACAGAGGGCGAAGAGATAGTCATAAATGAAAACCTTGTAAGTGCCTTTGAAATCCAATATGATTATATCTATGGAGAAGCACACCGTAAACATGAAGAAAAGATACTAAGTTATATATACCAGTATAGGAAAGGGATGGCTTTTCCTTCTGTGAAAGATCAGGTCGTCTTACTCATAGATGAAGGAAGTGAGAGTGGGCTAAAGTTTATGACAGCTTTAAAGGCTATACTTGCACAAAAACCAAAGGCAGTCTACATTGGTGTGCCTGTCATACCAAATGATGTATTAGAATTACTGGAGCCTTTTTGTGATGATATATTTTTTATACATGATATAGAAGACTATGTTGAAACTGCACTTTATTATGAAGAGTTACCAAAAGTTGATGAAGAAACAATAGAGAAAATACTAGGAGAAAAAAGATGACATATGATGTTAAAATTGAGTTAGAAAATAGGGTTGAAGAGTATAGTTTTGGTGATGTAGCACGTCAGGCAAATGGGAGTGCATGGATAAAATCAGGTGATACTGTGATACTTGCCACGATAGTGATAGATGAAACAGAGATAGTAAAAGATGATTTTTTACCTCTAACTGTACAGTATATAGAAAAATCATATGCAGCTGGAAAAATTCCTGGTGGATTTTTTAAACGTGAAACTAAACCATCTGATTTTGAGACACTCACCTCAAGAATAGTTGATAGAAGTCTTCGTCCATTGTTTCCAAAAGGCTTTGGTCATCCAACACAAATTACTATTATGGTTTTTTCAGCTGACAAAGAGAGTGATTTGCAAGTTTTAGCACTCAATGCGGCATCTGCTGCACTTTACTCAAGTGACATAGATATAAATACTTCAGTAGCAGCTGTTCGTGCTGCAAAGATTGATGGTGAACTTGTGCTCAACCCAACGCTTTCTCAGTTAAAGCAATCAACTCTTGACCTTTATTTATCTGGTACAAAAGAAGATTTACTGATGATAGAGATGCGTACTTTTGGTGGAAGTGAAATTGAAGTAAGTGAGATGATGATTGATCCTATGATTGATCCAACAATGGGTGGAACAATGATAAGTACTCATGTATCCAATGCAATAAGCGAAAATGAGTTAATAGAAATATTTACAAACACTCAAAAAGAATTGTTTCATACAAATGCATTATATGAACAAAGTTTTAAGTCAATAAAAAAAGAGACAAAAATAATAGAGTATAAAGCCCATACTATAAACTCTGAGATGGTTAAGTTTGTAGAAGAAAAGCATATAGACTCGATTCGTGATGCTATGAATCAAATGGCAAAAAGTGAACGTTCAACTGCACTTAGAAGTTTAAGAAAATCTATCTTAGAAACTAAAGAAGATTGGGATGAAGTGGAACTTAAAGATGCGATAGAAAAAGTTAAAAAAGAACAGGTTCGTTCTCAAATACTCAATGCAAGAGTTCGTGCAGACGGTAGAAAATTAAATGAAATAAGACCTATCTCTATAGACACAAATGTGCTTCCTGGTGCGCACTCTTCATGTTTGTTTACTCGTGGACAAACACAGGCTTTAGTTGTTCTGACTATGGGTGGGCCTAAAGATGCACAAATGTTTGAGTCTTTAACAGATGATGGCACGCAAAATGAAAACTTTATGGTTCATTATAACTTTCCAGGTTTCTCAGTGGGTGAAGCATCACCAATTATGGGAACAAAAAGACGTGAGTTAGGGCATGGTAACTTAGCTAAACGTGCATTAGAACCTATCACAAACTTAGATGGTCAAACAGTACGTTTAGTATCTGAAATCTTAGAGTCAAATGGTTCATCATCAATGGCAACAGTATGTGGTGGATATTTAGCATTAAAAGCAGCTGACATAGAAACAAGCGATACTATTGCTGGCATTGCTATGGGTATGGTGAGTGATGAAAATAACTATGCAATTCTTTCAGATATTATGGGACTTGAAGATCATGATGGAGATATGGACTTTAAAGTTACGGGAAGTAAAGATGGTATCACTGCAATGCAGATGGATATTAAACTTGGTGGTATAAGTTTAAATGTACTTAAAGAAGCACTATATCAGGCTAAAGAGGGTCGCTCACACATTATTGATATTATGCTTGAAGCGGAATCTAAGATAGAGTTTAATGATGGTGTACTTCCATCAACTGATTTCTTTCATATAGACCCTAGTTTTATTGGTGAGGTTATTGGACAAGCGGGTAAGACTATTCGTGAGATGATAGAGAAATTTGAAGTAGCAATAGACATCGATAAAAAAGATGGAAAAGTAAAGATTACTGGTAAAAATAAAACAGGGGTAGCTGGTGCTCGTGAACATATAGAGGGGATAGTGTCTAAGCCAAAAGTTGAAAAAATAAAATACGAAGTAGGTGATAAATACCCTGGTATCGTTAAAAAGATAGTTGATTTTGGTGCATTTATAGAACTCCCAGATGGAACAGATGGCTTGTTACACATCTCTAAAATATCTAAAGAGAGAGTTGATAAAGTGAGTGATGTACTGAGTGAAGGTGACGAGATAGGTATAGAGATATTAGAATTTAAAGGAAATAAAATTTCCTTAGGAAGAGCATAAGTTTTTCTTTAGTAGATTTCAGGTATAATCCGCCCATCAATTTCTAGTAGGGAAATCCATTGCATTTATGTGTGGGTTGCTTCATCTTGTGATGGGGTTACGCTATCCGAAAGATTTTGTAATAATTTTAAGGAAATACTTATGAAAAAAGTTTTATTTTTAATGCTAGCTCTTGCAACTGCTGCAATGGCAAACGATGGTGAAGTAGCAAACCAAACTCTTAAAGCATACTCTATGATCGCTGCTGGTCTTGGTCTTGGTCTTGCTGCTCTTGGTGGAGCTATCGGTATGGGTCATACTGCTGCTGCTACTATCGCTGGTACTGCACGTAACCCAGGTCTTGGTGCTAAACTTATGACTACAATGTTCATCGCTCTTGCAATGATCGAAGCACAAGTTATTTATGCACTAGTAATTGCGTTAATCGCACTTTACGCTAACCCTTACTTAGGTTAATATTTACACCTCTATTTTCAGGCACTCGCCTGAAAATATTTTAATGCGATCGTGGTGGAACGGTAGACACGCTACCTTGAGGGGGTAGTGCCTTACGGGTGTGAGAGTTCAAATCTCTCCGATCGCACCATCTTTTTATTCTTACTTTTCTTTAAGCTATTTTTGTTACCATTTACAGATGAAAACACTACTTATCAGTATACTTATCGCGCTTTTATTTACTAGTTGTTCCCTCCTTGATTTAAACAAAGATTTAAAAAAACAAAAAGAGTTGTCTGTTTTAAGAGTCTATATTGACATTAAACTTCAACATGACGCTCAGATAGTAGTTGCTTTAGTAGACTTAGAAGGCTCCACAGTCCGAGATTATAGAGTGCTTCAGGAACATAAAGAGGTCTCTTTCCTTGTAAAACAAAGTAAATATAAAGTATATGCTTTTGAAGACATTGATAAAAATTACAAATATTCACTTAATGAAAGAACTGTAGGTAGCGAGGCAATAGTAGTTGATACGGGTGAAAACGAATATTCTATAAGGCTGAAAATTGACTCAGCAGTTGCTCCAGATGAATATGAATATATAGAAACTTTAGTAAAGAGTTTTAAAATAAAACTTGATAATTCTACGATTCATAATGGTGAAATCATTCCAATAGATGCAGAGATATTTAGTGATAAGAACATTAAGATGGGTCTTTGGGAGTCTTATAAATTTGTATATGAAGTTCCATTTGGTATATTTATGGAACATAAATATGATCCAAATAAAAAAATTGTTTTGTTTGTACATGGAATTTCAGGTGCACCAAAAAATTTTAAATATTTAGTAGATAATTTAGATAAAACAAAGTATCAAGCTTTTTATGCTTATTATCCTTCTGGCCTGTCTCTTTATGATGTTTCACGTTATATTTCAAGGGTGCTTATAGAATTTAAAATAAAATATCAGTTTGATGATATTGCGATAATAGCACACTCTATGGGTGGATTAGTTTCACGAAATGCACTTAATTATCTACAAAGTAAAAATTATGATTTTGTAGATACCTTCATTACAATTTCTAGTCCCTTAGATGGAGATAAAAGTGCAAATTTTGGTATAAAATTTGCACCAGATATAATGCCTTCTATAGTTGATATAGCAAATGGCAGTGAATTTTTACAACAACTATATATACGGCCTTTAAGTGAAAAAGTTAGCTATTATTTGATATTTGGAGTCAAAGGACATAAGAATGATGACGGAGTTGTTTCAATACCTTCGCAACTGAGAATGGAGGCACAAAATGAAGCTTCTCAAGTAAGAGGCTATAATGAAAATCATATGTCGATACTAAGTTCAAAAGATCTTTCTTTATATATAACGAAACTATTAGATAATAATTATTAATTATTAATTATAATTATGTTATAACTACATATGAAAAATTTATTACTAAGCATATTGATTGTATTTTCTTTTAGCAGTTGTTCACTATTAGACTTAAATGATGATTTAAAAAAGCAAGATAAGCTTTCTGAGTTAGAAGTTAAAATTGATGTAAATCTAGCAGATGACGCACAGGTTATTGTAGTATTAGTAAATGTAGATGAATCAAGTATTGTTGATTATAGAGTTGTACAAAATCAGCATATAATAGCATTTATAGTAAGACCTGCGATATATAAAGTTTATGCATTTGAAGATATTGATAAGAATTATAAATATTCTTTAGATGAGAGAACAGTTGGTAGTGAAAATATACTTATTGATGATATATATCGCCTTCATAATATTCATCTTAGTATTAAAACAGCTATAAGAGAAGATGAAAGAGAATATGTTAGAGCATTAGTTTCTAAACTAAATTTAGATATACATAATGGGTCTATCTATAATGGTTCTATAGTGCCTGTTACATCAGATGCTTTTAGTGATGAAAATATTAAGATGGGGATGTGGACACCTTATAAATTTGTTTACAGTGTCCCTTTTGGAATCTTTTTTGAAAACGACTACGATGAGAGTAAAAAAGTTGTTTTATTTATACATGGCATATCAGGTGCACCAAAGAATTTTGAGTACTTAGTAAATAATTTAGACAAAACTAAATACCAAGCTATTTATGCTTATTATCCATCTGGTGCTTCCATAATTACTATCTCAGAGTATCTCTCTCGGGTCTTATCCGAATTGAAAATTAAGTATGATTTTGATGATATTGCTATAATTGCACACTCTATGGGTGGATTGGTTTCAAGGAATATGATAAATGTTATATCAAAAAATCATGCTTTTATCGATACATATATTACTATTTCAAGTCCTTTAAAGGGTGATAGACGTGCTAATTCTGGAGTGGATAACTCACCGGTAGTTATGCCTGTGTGGAAAGACTTAGCGTATAATAGTGAGTTTTCAAAACAGCTCTATAAAACACCATTAAGCGAGAAAATAAGTTACTATTTAATCTTTGGAATTAAAAGTGATGATAGTACAGATGGCGTTGTAAGTATAGCCTCAGAGTTAAGGCTAGAAGCACAAAAAGAGGCAAAGGTTGTTCGAGGCTATAATGAAGACCACATGTCTATATTAAGTTCTCCAAGGGTTGCTAAATACATATATAGCATATTGGATGCGAACTATTAAATTTAGATTTCGTCATTCTTCCATGCTTCTACAGCGTCTACTAAATTTTCAAACCCTATGACTTTTCCAACTATAAATATCTCATCAAAAACATAACAAGACACCTCGCCATTACTTTGAAGTAAAAAAACTCCAAATTCATCTTGTGATTTAAGGTTTGTAGATAAAACTCGCATATTGTCTAGGGTGTCACCAACTTCTATAATTACATCATATTCAACATTGAGGAGTTGTTTTCCATCACTTATATAGTTAGTCATGTGTACCTTTAGTATTTAATTAAGATATTGTATAATAATTTATAAAAATAAGGAAATTCAATGAATATTGCAAAAGACATAACAGAACTCATTGGCAATACGCCATTAGTAAAGTTAAATACTCCTTCGAAACTTACCGGTGCAACTATACTTGGTAAATGTGAGTTTATGAATCCAACTTCTTCAGTTAAAGACAGACTAGGCTTTAACATGATAAGACGAGCTCTTGAAAAAGGTTTGATTGATAAAGATACTACTATTATAGAACCAACTAGTGGAAATACTGGAATAGCTTTAGCTGCTAATTGTGCAGCCTTAAAATTAAAATTGGTTTTAACTATGCCAGAGTCTATGAGCATAGAGAGACGAAACCTACTCAAAGCTCTTGGTGCTGAACTCGTTCTTACTCCTGCATCAAAAGGGATGAGTGGGGCCATAGAAAAAGCAAGTGAAATAGATGCTTTAACAAACAACTCTATTGTTCTCCAACAGTTTGATAATGATGCTAACGCAGAAATACATGAGTTAACTACAGCAAGAGAAATCCTTCGTGATACTGATGCACAACTTGATGCATTTATAGCTGCCGTTGGAACAGGTGGTACACTTACAGGTACAGGTAGAGTTCTCAAAAAAGAGATAATAAATATAACAGTTATAGCAGTTGAACCAAAAGATTCTGCTGTTCTATCAGGTGAGAGTGGTGGTCCTCATAAGATTCAAGGTATTGGAGCAGGATTTATTCCTAAGGTACTAGATGAAAGTGTGTACAGTGAAGTTGTTAAGGTTTCAAATGAAGATGCTATAGCTACTGCTAAGATGTTAGCCAAAGAGGAGGGATTGCTTGTAGGTATCTCTGCTGGAGCAAATGTATACGCAACTATGCAAGTAGCAAGAAGAAAAGAGTTTCAAGGTAAAACATTACTCACTATACTCTGCGATACAAGTGAAAGATATCTAAGTACAGCTCTTTTTGATGGAGAATGAATTTTTTGAAACAATTAGAGTTGTCCAAGGGAAGCCTTTACATCTTAAGTACCATCAAGAGCGTTATGAAAAAACTTTAAAAGCTCTTGGTAGCAGTGAGTTTGAAAGCTTAGCTTCGTATATAAAAGCTCCTTCAAAAGAGTTGTTAAGATGCAAAATTATCTACGATGATAAAGAGATTCTAACTGTAGAATATTTTCCATATAAAAAAAGAAAAATCAACTCTTTAAAAATACTCTATGCAGATTATGATTACGCCTTAAAAGCTACAGATAGAGTTCAGATTGATACACTATATAAAAAAAGAGAGAAGTGTGATGATGTACTCATAGTTAAGAATGGATATATAACCGATACTAGCATCGCAAATATCGCACTCTATAAAGATAATGTTTGGTATACACCAAAGGATGTTTTGTTGGCTGGGACAACGAGGCAAAGGTATCTAGATGAGCATAAACTAGTGCTCAAAAATATACCTGTTGATGAGTTGGACTCTTTTTCTCAGGTAGCCTTATTAAATGCAATGATTGATTTTGATATAATACCTTTTACTAAAGGAGACTTTTTTGTTAAATAGTATAGTTCATGACCCCGACTTTGCGGATGTAATGCAAAACAATATACAAGAGATGATGATTCATTTTTTTGAAAAAAATATAAATTTTGGTGTATTGTGTAATATAGAAGATGTTTTTTTTGATCCTATATTACCAGAGGAGGTTACAAGTGCATTTCACCCAATGACACTTTTTTTCTTAGCTGGCTACACTTTTGAAACAGCAAGAATCATAGAAAATGATTTAGTTTTTGAAGCAGGCTTTGGGTCTGATAATTTTGGTTCACTTACTACGATTCCTCTTCTTAGCATCATGCAAATTATTGTAGATGAAACGCCTGTCTTGATAAATCTAGCAACCTATAAAAAAAATACACAAAATGTTATAAACGATGAAGATAATAATGGGGTAAAAAATTCAATGGATTCGTTTTTATCGAATCCTGAAAACTCTAAGTTCTTAAAATAAAGAGCTTAGATTTTGTTTAAAGAGAGTAAGTAGTTAACTACATTGTCTACAAAGGCGTCATGCTTACGCTCTTTTGAGTAAGCTATATAAAATTTTCTTTCAATCTTGTAGTTTTTAAGGCGTGATTCATATAGTCTACCTGCTTCAATGTCGTGTTTAATAACATGGCGACTCATGATAGATACAAGGGGTCTCTCAGCTTTTGGATCAGCATTTAAGATAGATTCTTTTATAGCTGTAGGGCTTTGCATAATACTCATAACATTAAAGTTATTACACTGAACTCCAATCTCTTCAAAAACTTCAGCTGTTAATTTTCTCGTGTGTGATTCTTCTTCTCTACAAATCCAATCAAATTCTAGTAAGTCATCTGCAGTAAGTTGTTTTTTAAGTGGTTGATTTGAAAATATTACTAACTCATCTTCAATCCATTCTCTATAAATAATATCATCTTTAAATACTGGAGATTCTATAAGTGCTAAGTCTATTTTTTTGTCTTCAATAGCTTCTATTATTTTACACGAACGGTCTACATTCATGTGAACTTCATTATCTATTCTCTTTTTTATTTCACCGATATAGTTTGGAAGTACATAGTTTCCAATAGCATTTGATGAACCTATAACAAAGGTAAAATTTTTATTTATGATACCTATGAGCTCTTTTTCAGAGCTTTCAATTGACTTTTCAAGTCTTTTTGCGATTCTATAAAGGTCTTCCCCCTCTTTAGTCAATAAAATACCATTCTTTTTTCTCTGTACTATTTTGGTATCAAGGTACTCTTCAATAAATTTGATTTGTTGCGTGACAGCAGGTTGAGAGATGCCTAATTTAGCAGAAGCTTTAGAAAAACTTTTTTCTTTTGTAACCATTAAAAAGGTTTGTAGTTTTGCAAAATCTTTTAACATAATAATTCCTATAAGTTTAAGTAATGACAAAAGTATAACTCAAAATTATAATTATTGCAATAGTTTGATAATAATTTAGCAATAATTTGATATAATAAATATAATTGAATAATTACAAATAAAACTTAAGTGCACAGATGGAAAAAATATTTAATAATTTAAATGATGAACAGAGTAATGCGGTAAAGCAAACAGAGGGTCCTGTCCTTATTTTAGCAGGGGCAGGAAGTGGTAAGACTACTACTATAATCTCTAGGCTTGCTTATTTGATTCAAGCTGTGGGTATTCCTGCATCAAATACTCTCACTTTAACCTTTACTAATAAAGCGGCCAAAGAGATGCGGGAGCGTGCCCTTGATATGATTCCTGATTTGTCTTATCCTCCATTGTTATGTACTTTTCATAAATTTGGATTATTGTTTTTAAAGTTTAATATGCATCTTTTAGGTCGTAAAAATAATTTTGTAGTTATAGACACAGATGATAAAAAGCGCATTATCAAAAAAATAAATAATGAAATTCCAACGCCACTGATAGCGAGTGAAATATCTAGATATAAAAACTCATTGCTTAGTCCAGATGATGCATATAAGCAAGCGGAGCTTTTTAACTACCAACAAATAGCAAAAGTTTATGAGGAGTATGAGGCCTATTTACATGAAAATAATTTGGTAGATTTTGATGACTTAATAGCTTTGACATATAAACTTTTAGAACAGAACGAGGAGCTTGCTAAAACAACATCAGATAAATACCAATACATTATGATTGATGAGTACCAAGATACAAATGAGTTGCAGTTAAAACTACTTCAAAAACTTTGTACTAATCATACTAATCTTTGTGTAGTTGGTGATGATGATCAAAGTATCTATGGTTGGCGTGGAGCGCATATCAGAAATATAATGGAATTTGACCAAGATTTCCAAAATACAAAAACTTTTAAACTTCAAAACAATTACCGTTCTCGTGAACCGATTTTAAAGGTTGCTAATGCCCTTATCGAGCATAATCGTTCTCGTCTTGGCAAAAAACTTTTACCTACACGTGGTTCTGGCGATGAGGTTGTAACACTTAATTCACAAGACGAAAACGAAGAATCAAGAAAGATTGCTGTAAAAATCAACAAGCTACTCGACTCAGGAGTTAAGGCAAAAGATATTGCCATCCTTTACCGCGTGAATGTACTCTCTCGTTCTATTGAGGAGGGTTTAAATCGTGCTGGTATAGGATATAAACTCGTAGGTGGACAAAGATTTTATGACCGGGCTGAAGTAAAAGACCTTATTAGTTATATCAGAGTGATTACAAACTTTAATGATGATTTTTCTTTTAAGCGCATAGTTAACAAACCTAAGCGTGGATTAGGAAAAGCAAGCGTAGACAAGATAGAACTAGCGGCACACGCAGCACAGAAGTCAATTTTTGAGTTTGTAAAATCATCTACTTTGAGTGCTTTAGAAGAACTAGTCAGAAAGAAAAATGCGAAGACACTGAAAACTTTTGTCAAAGATGTACAGAGTATTGCTACGGTTGCTAAGGAATCTACCTATACTTTTATTGATGTATTAGAAGATACTTTTAAACTTAAGGATATTTACAAGGGTCAAGCAGATGAACAAGATAGAGTCCTTAATATGGATGAATTTTATGCATTATTTCGTGATTTTATAAAAAACAGCCCAGAGTCAGGCTTGGATGAGTTTTTAAACGAGCTTACGCTTCAAAGTGAACAAGATCAGGTGGAGGGTGATTCTATCTATATGATGAGTATTCATGCCTCTAAAGGTTTAGAGTTCGATCATCTCTTTATTATAGGGATGGAGGAAGGTTTCTTGCCACTTGTCGGTGATGGAAGTGATTTGGAGGAGGAACGCCGTTTAGGGTATGTCTCTTTTACTCGTGCTAAAGATACATTAACTCTTTCTCATGTTGGAAGTCGTTTTTACAAAGGCCGTAGAAGTGACTTACAAAAATCAAGATTTTTTAATGAAGCTGGATTATGTCAAGGTTCACTTCGTGTTGAAAAAAATACAGCCTTTAAAAAAGGTGATTTAGTGCGTCATAAAATTTTTGGAACAGGTAGAGTTATTGGAGTTGCTAAAACTGGGAAAGAATTTAAGCTCAAGATAAATTTCGCAGGGATAAAAAAAGATATCTTAGCATCATTCATAGAAAAACTATAAGTTCAAAATGAATCGACTTTTTGTTGCCTATAAACCAACCGGTATATCCTCAAACAACTTTTTATACTCACTCAAAAGAAAGTACAATACTAAAAAAGTTGGCTTCTCTGGGACACTTGACCCTTTTGCCAAAGGTGTGCTTCTCATAGGTATGGGGAGTCATACAAAACTTTTTCGCTTTTTAAACAAAACGCCGAAGACTTACAAGGCTACTTTATGGCTAGGAGCTCAAAGTGACTCTCTAGATACTGAGATGATAGAAAAAGTAGAATTTTTAGAAAAGTTTGATGATGCTAAGGTATATGAGGCCATAAAATCATTGGAAGGCAATCTTGAGTATGAGCCACCAATCTTTAGTGCAAAACGCATAGATGGAAAAAGGGCGTATGATTTAGCTCGTGCAGGTGTTCCTTTTGAAATGAATAAAATCAACTCAAGCATATATGATGCTAAGCTTATTCATTATTGTCATCCTTTTGTTACCTTTGAGGCTACTGTGTCTGAGGGCACGTACATCCGTTCTCTTGGTTTAATGATAGCAAATAAGCTTGGTTTGGAGTTTGGAAGCTTGAGTGCTTTAGAAAGATTAAACGAAGGACAATTTTTTTATGATGGAGAAACTGCTCTTGATATTAAAACATCTCTCAACATGAAGCAAAATTTTTATACTGGTGATATTGAAAATATCAAATATGGAAGAGTTCTTGCTATACAAGATTTAGAGATGAAAGAAGATGGATATTATTGGCTAGATGGCGGTGATACAATCTCTATAATAAATGTAGAAAATAAACAAGTAAAATATGAGTTAAACAAGGTAGATGCATGTTAGTATTAGCAAGAAAGCTAGATGAATCAATAGTAATTAATGATAACATTACAGTGAAAATTATTTCTGTAGAAAAAGGCGTTGTAAAGCTTGGAATAGACGCTCCTCGCGAGATATCTATTATCAGAAATGAACTTTTAGAAGATGTAAAAGATGCCAATATAGCTGCATCCAAAGCAACAGACACAAGTGCTTTGTCTGCATTAAGTTCTATTTTGAAAAAATAGTTATGAAAGTATATAAGGCATACGCAAAAGTCAATATTTTTTTAAAGATAACAGGTAAGCGTGGGGCCTACCATGAGATTGTTTCTCGTTTTATGAAAGTAGAGAATCTTTATGATGAACTCTCTTTTACCCCTAAAGAGTTTGAATATTTTGAAATTGTTGGAAATTTTTCCTGTACTACGAAACAAAATACTATCTATAAGGCTTATGAAGCTCTTTTAGAATATACAAAAAGTGAATCACTCAAAAAATTAATGGTTAAGTATGCTATTAATGTGAAAAAAAACATCCCTGCCTTTGCAGGCCTAGGTGGTGGGAGTAGTGATGCTGCTACATATCTAAAGATGTGTAACTCAGTTTTGCACCTAGGTCTTTCCCTTAATGAACTAGCCACTATAGGTTTAAAGGTTGGTGCAGATGTTCCTTTTTTCATCTATGGTTATAAGAGTGCAAATGTGAGTGGTATAGGTGAGGTAGTTGAGGAGTTTAGCGAACCCTTACTTGAGTTTGATGTGTATACTCCAAAAGTAGAGATAAGTACCCCAAAAGTCTATGCAAGTTATAGAGATAGTTTTTATAATCCTTTAGATGATGCTAAGATTCAGGAGTTAAAAGTTACTAGCAGTTTACAAATTTTAAATACACTTACTCCTAAAGAGGCAAATGATTTATTTTCCCCTGCATTAAAAGAATATAAACAATTACAAAATCATCATAGAGATGGTTACTTCTTTAGCGGAAGTGGAAGTAGTTTTTTTAAAGTTAAAGAGAGTTAAAGATGGGTGAAGCATACGCAAAAAACAAAAAAGCTTATCATGATTATTTTATAGAAGAAAAATTTGAAGCAGGTTTGGTCTTAACTGGTAGTGAAGTTAAAGGTATCCGTGCAAGACGAGTTAATCTTAAAGATGGTTTCATACGTATAGACAATGGAGAAGCTGTACTTTTTAATATGCATATTGGTAGGCTTGAAACTACGCATCATTACTATGGGCATGAAGAGCGTGGAAGTCGTAAGCTCCTACTGCATAAAAAACAAATTCTTCAGATGCAAAAAGCTGTTGAGAGAGATGGCTACACTATAGTACCGTTGCAACTTTATTTTAACGCACGAAATATTGTGAAAGTTCAGATAGGTATCGCTAAGGGTAAGCAACTTCATGATAAGCGCCAAGACTTAAAAGAAAAAGACATGAAGCGTGATATAGCTAGAAGTATGAAGGATTATTGATGCGATATATTATTACATTACTACTTTTAGTATCATCTTTATTTGCTTTAAACTATGAACTATCGTCGAATGAAATTAAAAATGCCAATACCGCTATCATAAAATTTCCTCAAAATATAAATATAGTTTATGAAAATATAGAGTATTTAGATAAAAAATATAAAATTTTTGATAATTATGTCCTTGTTCCTATTAGTTATTATCAAAAACCAAGAGTTATAGAGCTTAAAGTTATTTATCGTGATTATGGAAAAAGAAAATCTGATATTATTACTATCAAGGTGGTTGATGGTGGATACAAGAAAGAGACTCTTAAGGTGCAACGCTCCAAAGTTATACTCTCTAAGAAAGACAAAAAAAGAACAGCAAAAGAGTATAAAGAAGCTTACGATATATACAACACAACAACTCCAGAAAATTTTGTCCATAAAAAATATATCTTTCCTCTTGATACAAAAATAACAAGTTTATTTGGAAATGCTCGAGTTTACAATGGTTCGTTAAAAGGATATCATAGTGGTACAGACTTTAGAGCAAAAATAGGAACCCCATTAAAGAGTGCAAATGATGGGATTGTAGTGCTGGTTCAAGATAGGTTTTACTCTGGAGGTTCCGTTATAGTTGACCATGGTAGAGGAGTTTATCTGTGTTATTATCATATGAGCCGCTTTGATGTGAAGGTTGGAGATAAAGTGAAGCAAGGTGATATTCTTGGACTCTCTGGAGATACAGGAAGAGTAACTGGACCGCATCTACATTTTTCTGCTAGAGTTGGTGCTATTCAAGTGGATCCACTGCAACTTATAACATTACTAAATAAAAATATTAAGGAAATAAATTGACACTATTACAACTCATAATGCTTGGAGGTTCAGCTTACTTTGCATTTAAGATATATGAACATATTCAAACCTTACAAGATCCACAAGAGAACAAGCAAAACAACAATTACCAAATAGATGAAGCAAAAAGTGTAGAACAGCAAGCAGATGCTTTTTCCCCATTTTCAGCGCAGCAACTTGTAGATAAGGCAGATGAAGCATTTGAAAATGGAGATGCACAAAAAGCTCTTAGCTTTTTATATGAAGCAGATATTAAAGCACCAAATAATGCAGAGATACTCTTTAAGCTAGGCTTTATTAGTGCAGATGCAGGTGACAACATGAGCGCAATAAGATATTATAAACGTTCCTTAGATATAGATAAAAATGATGAATTTGTTCATAACTCTTTAGCTTCAGTATATCGCGCAGAAGGAGAACTTGCTTCAGCTAAAATGCATTTAAATGATTCTTTAGAGATTGATGATGCCAACCCAATCACCTATTATAACTATGCGAATTTGATGTTGGATTTGGGTAACGAAGATGTAGCTAAAGATATGTATAAAAAAGCATTAGAGTTTAACCCAGACTTTGATGAAGCCAAAGCTGAACTTCAAAAGTTAGGAGTATAGTAATGACATTAAGAGATATTTATGAAATACTAAATACCATCTCACCTTTTGATATGCAAGAAAAATGGGATAATTCCGGTCTTCAAATAGGTTCTATGAACCAAGTGATTCATACTATCGTTCTTAGCATCGATGTTGATGATGAGTTACTTGATACACTGGATGAGGATACTCTTTTAATAACGCATCATCCTCTCATATTTAGCGGATTAAAAGAGTTGGATTATGACAAGTATCCAACATCATTACTTCAAAAAATGATACGAAAAAATATAGCAAATATTGCGATGCATACAAATTTTGATATTACTCATATGAACTCCTATGTAACTACTGAAGTTTTAGGCTATAAGATAGTGAGAAAAGAGGGTTTTTTAAATTATATTGAGGTAAATGAAAATTTTGACTCATTTGCATCATACATTAGAGAAAAATTATCGTTAAAGTTTACTAAAAATGTTAAATGTAATGATTTTATAAAAACGGCTGCCATTACTACTGGTTCTGGTGGTTCTCAAATAGGCTCTATTGACGCTGACTGCTTCCTTACAGGTGATATCAAATATCATGATGCTATGCATGCAAAAGTATTGAAACTCTCACTTATCGATATAGGACATTACGAGAGTGAACACTATTTTGCAGAGATTTTGCAGAAACATTTGAAAAATTTAGGTTTAGAAGCTATAATTGCATCATCAAAAAACCCTTTCATGTATACATAGTCCAAAGGAGATGAATGAATCCGCACCTAAAACAACTTATTGACCTGTCTATTGTTGACAAAGAAATTGACGCATTTGAGCCTCAAATAGAAGAAGCTAATGCTAGTTTCGAAGCAGCTCTTGCAAAGAAAAACTCTATTGATAGAGATATTGAAAACTTAACAAATGAGATTAAAGAAGAAGAGTTAAAAAAACATAAAAATGAACTTCATCTTGGCGAACTTTCACAAAAACTAGAAGATAACTCTACAAAATCTAAAGAAGTAAAAACTGAACGTGAGATGAAATCGCTCCAATTAGAAGAAGAGATTGCAAAAGAGCAAATTAATTTTGCAAATGAAGAGATAGAAAGATTAGAAAAAATCATCGAACTCAAGCGTGAGCAAGTTGAAGCTGCAAAAGAGTCTTTAGTTGAATTAGAAGCTAACCTAGAAACTGTTAAAGCTGATGTTGACGAAAAACTTACAGTTATTAACAACGCAAGACAAGAAGTTTTTGTGAAAAAAGAAAAACTTTTAGCGAGTGTAAATCAAAAAGGTTTAGCTTTTTATCAAAAGATTCGTCGTTGGGCTAAGAACACAACTGTAGTTGCTGTTGAAGAACAAGCATG
>JALSLR010000024.1 GCA_026988245.1 Sulfurimonas sp. | reverse complement strand
ATTGGCATGAAATTTATCCCCAACTTTGTATATTTTTCAGCGAAATTATGTCAAAATATACGAAGTGATTTAGGAATAAGAGGTGGGTTTACACAGTTAGGTTTACACTCTCAGAAATCTTGAAAAGTTGTCTTGACTTTTTGGGGTAGTATATTTCTATCAAACTCACTTCTTCTGCACCAAATCATCAAATACTCTGGTAATAATTCACTTGTATCGACTATCTCAAAAATCATATAAGCAGGAGATACAATAATTACACCTTCATCCCTAAGCATACTAATCGGTAAGATTTCATCTCTTCCTACGTGCATAGGGTTATAAGCAAACTGATATTGTTTTACAACTCTATATTTTGACAAATCTGTACCAGTAACATTTGCTACCGAAGGCATAAACTCTTTATTTATTCTAATACCTCGTAAATGCTCTACAGTCAAACTGTTATCTTTGTTTTTTAATTTAACTTGTTTTACATAGTCACCAATTGGTTTATAATTTGATTGCATAACCCAACTCTTCAAATACTGATAATAGTTCACTTTTTGACTTTTCTTCATCTTCTAGCAAAGTTTTAAATTCACTTTGTAATGTTTTCATTTTTGTATCAAAGTCTATGTTTTCATCTCTATTTACAAACTCTATATATTTACTAGGGACTAAAGAGTAGTCTTTTTTTATAACTTCCTCTTTAGAAGCAGAGTAACAAAATTCAGGGATATCGTTGTAATTCTCTTTATCACTTTGCCATAGATGATATGTTGATGCTATTTCATTAGTAGTCTCTTTGTCAAACTGAATATATTTCTTCTCAAACGCTACACCTTTTTTTCGTAAATCTAAAAATAGTATCTCATCTGTTCTGTCTCTATGAGTTTTAGTTACATCGTTTTGTGTAAAAGTTCTTGTCTTTTTATTGGCATTAAGTATCCAAAGTGTTACACTAATATCTGTTGTATAAAACATCTTCATAGGTAACACTAAAATAGCTTCCACTAAGTCATTTTCTATAAGCTTCTTTCGTATTTTATACTCTTCTCCACCACCACTTAAAGCACCATTTGCTAAGATAAACCCAGCTACACCATTTTGAGAGAGTTTTGATACCATGTTAAGTATCCAAGCATAGTTGGCGTTTGATGTTGGTGGTGTCTCATACCCTGCCCATCTAGGGTCATCTAGAAGTTCGTTGGTACCTCTCCAGTCTTTTTGATTAAAAGGAGGATTTGCCATAATGAAATCAGCTTTTAAATCTTTGTGTTGGTCTTTGCCAAATGTATCAGCAGGTACATCTCCGAGGTTAGCAGATATTCCTCTGATAGCTAGATTCATTTTTGCTAGTTTATAAGTAGTCGCTGTGTACTCTTGACCATAAACTGATATATCTTTTTTACTTCCATTGTGAGCATCTATGAACTTCATAGACTGTACAAACATACCACCACTTCCACAAGCAGGATCATATATCTTACCCTTGTATGGCTCTATCATATTTGCTATAAGATTTACTATAGATTTTGGAGTATAAAACTCACCTTTTCCTTTTCCTTCTGCTATGGCAAACTTACTTAAAAAGTACTCATAAACACGACCAACTATATCGTGTCCTTTATCTTCTATGGTGTTGATGTTGTTAATAGTATCTATAAGAGATGACAGTTTACTTACATCAAGACCTAATCTTGAGAAGTAATTATCAGGTAAAGCACCTTTTAGCGATGGATTGTTTTTCTCAACAGTAGTTAATGCTGTATCTATTTTAAGAGCTATGTCATCCTGTTTGGCATGTTGTTTTATGTACGACCATCTTGAAATTTCAGGAAGATAAAAAACATTTTCCATAGTATAAAACTCTACCATATTGATAAACGCTTCTTTATCTTCAGCTATGAGCTGTTCTCGCCTTTCTTCAAAAGTATCACTTACAAACTTTAAAAATATCAGTCCTAAAACTATATGTTTATATTCACTTGATTCTACAGTACCTCTGAGTTTGTTTGCACTCTCCCAAAGACTCTCTTCCATACTTTTTTGTTTTTTAGTTGCTTTAGCTTTTGGCATTATTTATTGTGACCTTTTATTAAAAAATTAATTTTATTTATTATATCTAATTTAATTAGTATGTGATTGTATGCATAGCTATTAAACTAGAGTAATCTCCATTATCAGCAGCTTTAAGTGCTAGTATGTACTCATCTCTTTTAGGATTCTCTTTAGAAAGTAAGTCTTCTTGCCATTTAACAGGCATAGAACCATTTTGTCTAAGGTAGATGTTAGCAAGCATTCTTGACCATCGACCATTTCCATTTTTATATGGATGAATCTGTACTGCACGATGATGTATTCTTGTAGCTGTTTCGTAGATGTCAAATGTTTTATGTTTATCCCAGTAAGCGATATCATCAACTAACTCTTTAAGTGCAGTCGGTATTTGATAAGCCTTTATACCTATAGAGAGTTCTACTTGTCTAAATTTACCTGCCCAATCCCATACATTTCCAAACATCTCAACATGGAGTTTTGATAGCCAGTCATAAGTAAAAGGAGCTCGTCTTTTAGACGGTGATGCTGATAAGTATTTTATAGTTGCAACTGCTATGTTAGTTGCTTCGGCTATATAAATCTCTCTGAGAGTATAAACCTTGTTACTTGGTAGTTTGAGTCCTGATATATCATCAAGTGGAGTAGCATCGTCTATAGGCTGTGTAGAGTGTATCATCTTAGGCTACCCAAAGAGTGTCTTGATAACTTCCACTAAGAAACTCTTTTTCATAAGAAGCAATAATTGCGTTTAGACTATCATCTTCTAAACCTTGCATCTCTAGTGCAGATGTACCTTGAACTATAGAGGCTAAAAGAAGAGCCTTCTCATGAGCTCTTTGCTTCTTTAATGCACTCAACGATACTTGTTCATTTCCTGCAAAGTCTAAGCCTAAAAAGTTGGTTACACTCTCAATTGTACTTAACTTCACATCTTCATTCTTTAAGAGCCTATTGATAGTTCTAACACCAACAGCACTTAACTTTGCTAAGTTTTCTACAGTAATATTTAGCTGCTTTTTTCTAGCGATGATTTGATTTATTAGGTCTAAGCGTTTCATGGCAACTCCTTTAAGAGTATTATGCCATAAATGGCATTAATTATAAAGGAATTATTTGATGTAAGGTCACATCTAAAACTTTAGAAATTTTATATAACTGTTCTAAATTAAAATGTTTATCATATTTACAGAGTTCAGCTTTAGCTATATGCCCTACAGAATTATGCCCTATCGCAAGAGCTAACTGCATCTGCGTTATCTTTTTCTCTTTACGAATTCTCTTAACATTGTTCCCAATAGTCTGGTAAAAAATAGCTAGTTCTTCATCCGAAAAATCATTTATAATAATGTTATGTCCTATAGGTAAATATTATTATAAGTTTATAATAGATAGAATTCTTTCTAAATGTTCTATAGAACATTATTTATAATAAAATTATGA
>JALSLR010000023.1 GCA_026988245.1 Sulfurimonas sp. | reverse complement strand
TTGTGCTAAACTATTTGATGTGCCTTCTTATGCTACCTATTGCACCATTGTTTCTCCTAAAGATTTACGACACAGGAAAGACTTCGAAAGTAATGAAGGTTTAGCGACATTAGTCCACTCCATTGCTCACATAGAGTTTTCCGCCATAGATTTAGCACTTGATGCAGTCTATCGTTACCCTGATATGTCTATGTCATATAAGAGAGATTGGTTAGAAGTTGCGAATGATGAGATAAGACATTTTAAAATGCTAGAGAGCCTTTTAATGGAACTTGGATTTTCTTATGGGGATTTTCCCGTACACTCAGGGCTTTTTGATGCTGCCAATAATACAGCACATAATATACTTGATAGAATGGCAATAGTACCACGTTATTTTGAAGCCTCGGGTCTTGATGTAAGTCCTCAAATTATCAAAAAACTTCACAATAAACGAAAAATTCCTTCTGTGGCTAAACTTATAGAGATTTTACATCTTATTTATGAAGAGGAGATTGATCATGTTTTAAAAGGGGACAGATGGTTTAAGTATTTGTGTCAAAAAGAGGGCAAGAGTGAAGAGGTTTATTTTGATATATTGAAAAAATATGGTTTACTTGATAAGCATAGACCTCATGTCAATGTTCAAGCACGTAAGGATGCAGGATTTACATGCAAGGAGATAAAAAGACTTGGGGCAAAGGAGTGTCTGTGAAGCATTTTGTAGAAGAGATGTTTTTTAACCCTCAGTGGTATCATTACTTATTTATATTGCTCATGTTTCCTTTTTCTCTTATTTATGGAAGCATTATGTATGTGCGTAGAACATTTGCAAAAGCTCAAAATTATGATATCCCCATAGTCTCTGTGGGTAATCTTATCGTAGGTGGGTCAGGTAAAACCCCTTTTGTGATAGCTTTGGCTTTACAATATGCAGATGTTTTTGTTATCTCTCGTGGTTATGGTCGTAAAAGTATAGGATTTAAAGAGGTGAGCGCTAAAGGTAAGGTATTGGTAAATGTTGATGTATCTGGAGATGAAGCAATGCTCATGGCAAGGTCGCTTCCAAATGCCTCAGTTTTAGTGAGTGAAAATAGACATATGGCTATTGATTTTGCTAAGAGTCAAGGAGCAAAGTGCATTATATTAGATGATGGATTCAGTAGGGTAGATATAGAAAAATTTGATATCTTACTTGAACCCAATAGCATTAAAAACCATTACACTTTTCCTGCAGGACCCTTTAGAGAGTTTTTGTCAACACGAAGAAAAGCAGATATTATTGCCAAAGAGGATTTTGATTTTAGACGAGAAGTAACGATTGAAAATGTAACACAAAGAATGATTTTGGTTACGGCTATTTCAAACCCTTTACGACTAGATACATATTTACCTAAGTATGTAGTACATAAAGTATATTATGATGATCATTCTTATTTTGATGAAATTGTTTTAAAAAAACTTTTAGAGGAGTATCAGGCAACTTCTATTCTTTGTACATCCAAAGACAAAGTGAAGATGCATGGGTTTAAGTTATCTATCTCTGAAATGAAGTTAAAATTAGAGATTAAAAAAGAGATACTTACACAGATAGATGAGTATATTGAAGGACAGACGAATGCGTGATAATATTTCAGTGGTTAAAACATTACTAGAAGCATTACCTTATATTAAACGATTTAGCAATGAAAAAATAGTCATTAAATATGGTGGTTCTGCACAAACAAGTAATAATCTTAAAGAACAGTTTGCACAAGACATCGTTCTTTTACATCTCGTTGGTCTGAAGCCTATTGTCGTGCATGGTGGTGGAAAAAGTATTACAAAGTTACTAACACAGCTTGGAGTTGAGACGAAGTTTGTAGATGGTCAGCGAGTGACTACCAAAGAAGTGATGCGTGTAGCAGAGATGGTACTCTCTGGTGAAATAAATAAAGAGATAGTCTCTCTCTTAGACAACCATGGTTCTAAGGCCATAGGCATTTCAGGTAAAGATGGTGGATTTTTAAAAGGTGTACCCAAAGATTTTGAAAATTTTGGTTACACAGGGAGTATTGAACATATTAATCCTGAGATTGTCAATAACATTATTGAAGATGGTGCCATTCCTGTGATTGCTCCTATAGCAGGGAGTAGCACTATGGGGCATCCTGGATTTAACATCAATGCAGATTTGGCAGCATCTAAGATAGCTGTGGCAATGGAAGCTAGAAAAGTACTTTTTTTAACAGACACACCTGGAGTACTTGATAAAGAGATGAAACTTATTACAAACCTTAGTATTGAAAAAACAAAATTACTAAAAGAGGATGGCACAATACAAGGTGGCATGGTACCTAAAGTAGATGCATGTATAGAGGCACTGAGAGGTGGAGTTAAGAAGGCGCATATTATAGATGGTCGTGTAGAACATTCATTGTTATTAGAAATTTTAACAAGCTCTGGTGTGGGAACTTGTATAGAATTATGATAATATAGTAATACTTAGGTAATACTTTAAGGAAACTTCTGCTAGTATACGTTCATACAGTTTTTTACTGTATTGAAAAAGCCAAATTCATCGCGAGGTGGGTACGGAAAGTCTAAGGGTCTCTCGTAGATAGCCAGACTACCAATAGAGTAAAAAATGACTTCTTTGTATTAAGAAAACTTTTTTGCTCTATTCAACTTGTATTTAGTATGTTAAGAGATGAAGAAGTTATACGCATTGACATTCTTTTTCCCTAACTATACTTCAGTATGTATAAATGACTTCATCTTATAATATGCTAAATACTAACGACACTTTCTTCTTTAAATTTTAGAGCAAGAACCTATGAAATAACAAGCAATAGCGTAGTTTGTCAGTTTTTTTAGTTATAATATATCTAATTTATTAACAAACTTATAGGACAAATGTATGCAATTTATTGAAACGCGTGGTAATGACGGACGTAAACCCAAAAGTGTATCTTTTTCAGATGCTATTTTAAATCCAAGTGCCAGTTTTGGTGGACTCTATGTGCCACAAAGTATCCCAAATATAAATCAACTTTTTTTAGAAAAACATCTGGAGAGTCATTATAAGACTTTAGCATTAGATTTTTTACAAGTATTTAATATCGATATTGAAGAAGAAGTACTTATAGAAGCTTTAAATAGGTATGAAAGATTTGATGACCCTTCCAATCCTGTATCTTTATCTAAAATTGAAAAAGATTGTTTTGTATCTGAACTTTATCATGGACCTACACGTGCATTTAAAGATATGGCATTACAACCTTTTGGGTATATATTGAGTAAAATTGCACAAAAAAGAGGAGAAAAGTATCTTATTATGGCTGCAACAAGCGGAGATACTGGACCTGCGACATTAGAAACTTTTAAAAATCAAAAAGGAGTAAAAGTAGCTTGTTTATACCCTAATGGGGGTACTTCAGATGTGCAAAAATTACAGATGGTTACTGAAGATGCAGCAAATTTGAAAGTAATTGGTGTAGAAGGTAATTTTGACGATACACAAAACTCTCTAAAAGCGTTACTTGCGTCAGATGATTTTAAAGCAGAACTTCAAGAACGTGGCATTAAGCTTTCAGCGGCAAACTCTGTAAATTTTGGTCGGATTATTTTTCAAATTATATATCATATCCATTCATATCTGGAGTTAGTACGTAAAGAAGAGATAGCTATTGGAGATAAAGTATATCTTGTCGTACCAAGTGGAAATTTTGGTAATGCTTTGGGGGCATATTATGCAAAAAAAGCGGGACTTCCTATAGAAAAAATATTGATTTCTTCAAATGTCAATAATATTTTAACAGATTGGATTAAA
>JALSLR010000022.1 GCA_026988245.1 Sulfurimonas sp. | reverse complement strand
AGTTGAATCAACTAAGAGCAAAGCTGTTCCAACACACCCAGAAGGACTTAGGCATGGGTTAGTGATATCCAAAGAAAATGACCCATCATCAGCTATCTGATACACATGTTTATTTTCAAATATTGCAGAATAATTGAAAGTAACATTTGATGCACCAGAATAGTAGTCTGTTTTAGTGATTGGACAGACCCATACCTCGTTAGCATCAATAAGTAATGATGTGGAAGGTGCTGTACGTTTACGGCTTGGTGAAGCAAAACTATAAGAACTTCCCAGTTTACCTATAATAGATTTAGAGTTAGTGTTTGGAGGTGTCCCGTTAGAATTATCGTCACCAGAACTACAACCACCAAAAGCAAATGCAAGCATAGTGATAGTTGCAATGCTTAAGAAAAATAATATTATACTATTCATGTTTTCTCCATTTATATAATTTGTATATTTAAAGTGCAAAGATATCTTTAAGAGCTATCATTGCAAAAAGTATATAAAGTATTGTTATTGTTGCTATACCGATATTTACATAAGTGTCATAATACTTCATTTTTTTCCCTTGTATTTCAAAGTATACAAATCTCAAATGTCATCCGTATGTCAATATGTTGTTTTTAAGTGAAAGTTTATCTGAGTGCTACACCTCGGGAGAGGTGTAGTTAGAAAATGAAATAGAGTTATTTCATCATTTCATTTATTGCAGTTTTATCAACCCAACATTCTTCCCATAATATAGTACAATACATAGTCCCACCAGTAAAGTTTATCTCTTTAGTAAGTGTGCTAAGAGTATTTTCATGAAAAATATTTGACTTGGAAAATTCATTGAGTTTAATAGTATGACCTGTTAAGTCATATTTGTTAAATGCATATGTATCATCTCTATCTTCACTCTGATTAGCATTGTAACCAGTGAGGTGAAGTGAACCGTTCGAGACACTTACATTATAGTTATCTGTAGATGTATTAAAGCCTGCCCCACCATCGCTTGGTGCACTTAAATCTCCATTTGTATTTATTTTAAATCCATTATAGTAAAATGAGCTACTACTAGTAGAGTAACCTAATTGGAATAATTCTTTTCCAGAAATTTCAGAAAAACTATTTACGGCGACTGGTGTTAATGTGCCTGTATTTGTTGCCATATAGCTAGCTGCAGCAGCTGTAGGTACCCAAGCTTCATTTGCTGTACAAGCTTGTGCTCCTGCTAGTGTATCTTCTCCACATAAAGATACTATCCCAGTAGATGAGATATCTACTATTTTTAAATAATCTATTTCGTTACCATTATCAAAAGATACTTTTACAATCCCAGCACTCTCTTTGGTGTATATACCACTAAAAGTTTGAGCAGTCGTTTTTATAGTTATTATTCCATCAGCTAAAAATGTAGCTTTAAGATCATCTTCAATACACCCTATCAACGGTGAACAAAGTAAGATTGTATACTCAGTACCTAAAGCTTTAGTTATATCATTTCTTGTTGCTATTTCTTGGTTTATGAAAGTATCCATAGTGCTTTTTACAGCAGCAGTAGTTATAAGTGTAGCACTTGAGTCTATTAAGCCACTACTTTTTAAGGTTGTCAGTTTAGATGTAATTTTACTTTCCATATCTGCTGGTGTTGCACTTAAGTTAATATCACTAAAATTAAATGAACTTAATTTTGAAAGGTCTAAGCTTCCTGTATTAGCTCTATCTAAATCAAAGTTTTGTAAAAGTAATGCTATATTTGTTGCGAAATCACTAGTACCACCATTTGCAACCCCTGCCATAGTATATGGAGTCATTAAACCACCAGCTTGCACCTCACCAAAAGATAAATTTCCAAGTTTAAACTCAACTTTTTCGCCAGCTTTATACTCAAACTCACCTTTTGCGTTGGTTGTACCGCTTTTTGTAGCAGTTTTGTATGTTAGTCCACCAACTGGTGCATCAACGAAAGTTCCTATTTCAGCAGTTGTTATTGTTGTTCCATCTGTACCTGTTGTTCCAGCTGCACTATCACTTGAGCTACATCCTGATAATCCAAAAGTCAATGCAGCAACTGTTGCTACACCTAAACCTAATAATCTTATATTTTTCATGTTCTCTCCATTTTTTTTAATGTGAATGATTGTACTAACTTCAAATGTCACCCGTATGTCGTTTTTAAATTATGCTTGTATTAATATTTATATTTGTACAATACCCGATGCAAAATTTTAAAATATCCTCATTTGTTTTTCTTATCATAGGGATGTTTGCTCTCATAGACATCTTTGGGTATATCACTCTTCGCAATCAAATCATTACAAACTATGACAAAGATATAAAACTGCTTATAAGCGACCTGAGTAACAAAACAAAAGATATGCTTACGAAGTTACTGTTTGAGTATGCTAATGAAAAAGAAAAAATCATAGAAAAACATAAGTATGTGCTCAAGGCTATAGAATCGAAAAAGATGCACCCACTAGACATCAACTTAACAAGTTTACATCAAGAGATAAACAAAGATACTCTAAGAAAACCTTACAACATAAACATCCTGAGTAAAGCCCTTGTTATAATGAACTCTACCTTAGATAAAGAGCTAGGTTTTGATGTGAGCTTTGCTAAAGATTTGTTTGATGAACATAAAAGAGAAAATGTCATATACCCATGTCCCCCTCTTTTTGAAAAGTCTACACAAAGTTTTTTTACCTTTTCAGATGGCTATATCAACTACGCAGGTGATGATAAAGCTGGTGTTTTACAGATAAGCTACTGGTACAAAAGCAGGGAGGAGGAACTCAAAAAGCTCCAAGATGCTATAGATTCTTACCCAAATGTAAAAGATGTAAAGGTTTTTACCTTCGGTGATGAGGGATTTGTTCATGATATCATCATACATAAGTATGAGGCATATAAACCATCTTTGCAAGAGTTTTATGACCGTATTAGGGATGGAAAAATTATCAAAGAGAAACTACAAAAAAGCAAGTATCTCGTAGAAGAGTTTACAGATAATGGTAAACACCTAAAATCTATCAGCATATCTTCAAATGGTGTTATATTTGACAATACTGAAGTAGTTTTTTCTATCATCATAGACGACACAGCACATCTCAAAGAGTTGCAAAATCTAAATATTTGGATGCTCATTGTTACAGTATTAGGCTTAGTTGGTATAGTTGTGTTAAGTAGAGTAAGAAAAAAAGAGATCAAACTCAATGAACAAGATAAGTTTATACAAAGTGCTATGCATGAGATAAAAACTCCCCTTAGCATCATCACACTCAACAACCAGCTCCGTGAGCTCTCTTTTGGTCGTGATGAATTTACACTAGAGATAGAGAGTGCACTTAAAACGCTGCAGCTTTCCTATGATGATATGAAGTTTTCGCTCAATACACAAAATGAAAACTATCTTATAAAAACTATCTCGTTAGAAGAGTTAGTCAAAGAGCGTGTGAGTTACTTTAAAACCATAGCAAACTCTTACTCTAAAGATATAGTGATACGCACAAACGATAAGCACTGCGAGGTGCAAATGTCAGCAATAGAGCTCATACGACTCATAGATAACAACATATCAAACACTATAAAGTATGCTCAAAATGAGAGCACTATCACAGTGATACTAAAAAATAATAGCTTGAGTTTTCATAATGTAGGTGTGCCGATAAAAGATACAAAAAAGATATTTAATAAATATTTTCGTGAAAATAATGTTGTTGGTGGACATGGACTTGGTCTTAGCATCGTACACGATATAGTTATGAAGTATGGCATAGATGTAGTTGTAGATTCTGATGAAAAAAACGGGACTACTTTTACATATATGTTTAAGTGTATTAAGGATAAAAGTTGAAGATATTATTGTTAGAAGATAATGTAGCACTCCATAGGTCTATAGGTAAAGTCTTAGAGTTAGATGCACATGAAGTGCACAGTTTTTATGATGGACAAGATGTCTTAGATAATTTTACTGATGATTATGATTTGTTTATACTTGACATAAATGTGCCAAATATCAATGGTCTAGAACTCTTAGAGTTGATTCACAACTACGATGAAAGCGCAAAGGTAATCATCATAAGTTCCAACAGTGATGTAGCATCCTTAACAAAAGCATACAATTATGGCTGTGTAGATTACCTAAACAAACCTTTTCATTTAGAAGAGTTAAGAATTAAAATAGACAGATTAAAACCAGCAGAATTTTCTAATAATCTTTCAAAAAAAGAAAAAAGTTTTTTAAGCTTATTGATGGAAAATAAAGGAAAATTAGTAGACTATGAGATGATACGCACCCATGTGTATAAAGAAAAAGATATGAGCATGGATGGATTACGCTCCTTAGTTCGAAGAACAAGAACAAAGCTTGTTGATGTTGAGATAGAAAATGTGATAGATCAGGGGTACAAAATAAACTAATGAAAATAAATATTATATATATTTTTCTTATCTTTGTAGCTACTACACTAAGTTTAAAAGCTAATGATGCTAAGCTTTTCACTCCGCTGTATACTTTTAAAGATGTTAGCATCAACCATCTTAACTGGAGTAAGTCAAGTGAGAAAAAAACTGCTTATAGGGACTTTACTTACTTAGAAGTGGAGGGTGGTGCTGGATGGACTTGGGGTGAGTTTTATGGTTTTTTTGACATAGAAAATCCGCTAGCAAATTATGAGGACACTTCAGCAAAAGGCTTACGAATAGCCTTAAAACCAATCCTTGACATAAAATTATATGAAAATATTTACTTTCATATCCAAGATTATTATTTAAATAGTGAACTCTTTTATGTGAACAATCTTGTCAGTGGCATCTCTTATAAACTTGCATCAGGGAACAACTTTTGGATGAAGCCATTTATAGGGGTGCATTATCAAGACGATACGTACTTTCATGGCTTTAATGGCTACATGTTTGGTTGGCAGTTTTACTATAACTTTAAAATACTAAACGAAAATTTTACTTTATTTCAGTGGCATGAGATGGAGTTCCAACGTGCAAAAGAGTACTATCAGCTTAGTGATGGGTCGCCAAAAGGGGATGGAAAAAGCAATGGTATAAACGGCGCTTTGTCTTTTTGGTACAACATTAACGAAAGTTTTACTACTGGTTTGCAGTATCGTTACACCTCTAACAAACTTGGCTATGATGAAGATTTATCTGCTGTTATCTACTCTTTTAAGTATTATTTCTAAAGCAAGCACTCATGTATCCTACTACTTTACTGGTGTCTTCGTTGGCATCTGCACTAGTCCTATAATCAAGCAACTCTACTTGAAGTGATAGCTTTTTTGCACTTATTAGCATAGCCTCAACGCCTAAAATACCACAAGCTTCACAGCCACTTTTCAGTAGGTTGACATCTCGTTTTTTTATCGCATTAAGACAGATGTTATCTAGCGTGTTTGCATGCTCAAGAGTGTAAAAATGGCTTAAATCAGTAGAGATGATAACCCCACAATCTTCTAACCCTAGCACATAAGTTATGATTTTGGAGATATCATCTACCTGAGCATCACCATAGACTAGCTCAACTATCTTAGCATTATCTATGTAGTGCTTTATAAAGGGAAACTGCACTTCGGTTGAGTGTTCGTGGTGGGCATCTGGTATGAAGTTTAAGTTAAATTTATTTTTAAGTTCTTGAACTAGCTTAGTATCAGATGCTAACTCTCCAAGTGGTGTATCATAAGATCTAAAGGAAGCTAGTGAGATTCCCTTAAATGCGATTTTGTGAGAGGGACCTATGATAATGAACTTTTTAATCCCCCCTAAGGCTAAAGTTCTGTACGCTATAGAGGCTGTAAAACCTGAGTAAATATAGCCAGCGTGAGGGACTATAATAGCTTTAGTTTTTACATCTGTAAGATGAAGTTTAGCATCATACAACTCTTGAAAATGTTCAAAGTATCTGACTAGTTCTTTTGTATCATTTGGATAAAAACTTCCATTTACACTCATCTCTCTTAGCATCATAACTCCTTCATACGTTTACATTTCCTAAGTATACATCTTTTATGCCGTAACTTTTGGCTATCTCTTTTGCATGAAGTAAAGTTTTTATGGGAGTTTTTTGAGTGTCAAGCATCTTGTAGTCCGGATGAAAAGCGCTCAAATGCCAAGGTATATCTTTGCCTAATTTTGTTGCAATAAAAGATGCCATCATCTTTATCTCTTCATCGCTATCGTTTACATTTGGGATGATGAGAGTAGTTATCTCTAAGTGTATGTTGGACTTAGCAAAAAACTCTAAGCTGTGGAGTACACCCTTTAGATTGGCCTGTAAGGTTTTTTTATAGTACTCTTGTGAAAAGCTTTTGAGGTCTATGTTGATAGCATCTACCCAACTTAGCATATCTTTTAATACTTCAGCAGATTCATATCCGCTGGATACAAAAACATTTTTAAGTCCTGATTCTTTAGCAAGCAAACCTATATCTTTAGCATATGGATACCAGATAGTTGGTTCATTGTAGGTGTAGCTTATGCTCTTAGCATCATGAGTGATAGCGATGTTTACAATATCTTGAGGTGCATAAAACTTCGCATCATTAACTACAGAAGTCTGCGATATGGAGTAGTTCTGACAAAAAGGACATCTAAAGTTACATCCAACAGTTCCGATGCTAAGTGAGTATGATGATGGAAGAAAGTGGTAAAGTGGTTTTTTCTCTATGGGGTCTAGGTTGATGGCACTTGGGTAGCCATAGGTTTTGTTTTGAAGTTTACCGTCTATGTTGAAGTTGATGCCACATATACCTGCCTTGTCTTTTTGCAGTGTGCAATAATGTTTACACAGCAGGCATTGTATATGTTTGTTGTCTTTATAGTGGGAGTATCTCATTAAAACTTTCCTCGATATGCTCCACTTGGTAGGTATAAATCTCTGGATGTTGTTTGTATACATCAGGGGTAGTTCCAGCTTTATAACTTAAGTGTTCTAAAAAGAGTGATGCTGAGGGAAGTTGCTCCCAAACTTGAGGTAAAAAAGTACCTTGAAAGTTTTGATGTTTTAGTATTACACCATCGATTTTAGGGCAAATTTTACTTAGAAGATCATTATAATCATTATAGTCCAAAATTTGAGCTTGGCTTAAAACAGAGACCTCTAGGTTAATGTTTTCAAATTCATCAATACCTAATGCTTTAAATCGTGGGTCATGAAAGGCTGCACTTTTTGCATTATGTATGATGTCATCTAAAAGTGTGCGGTGTGGGATGATAGAGCCGATACATCCTCGTAAGTCTTTATTGTAAGTAAGCGTTACAAAAGCAGCGCCTTTTTTCGCCAGTTCAGGATACTTTTTTAAGATAGCTTCTGTGTTTACAGCATACTTAGCATCAAAGTTATTTAATATGGCATTTTTTGCGATTTGTAAAAGAATTTTGTTTAGCATCATAACTCCTCATATAATCTCTTACTTATTATAGCTATATTTTATAATGTTTTGGGTATAATCCGCTTTCACTTTACGAGAAAGGAAATTCGATGCCTAAAATGAAATCGGTAAAAGGCGCTGTAAAGCGTTTTAAAGTTAAGAAAAATGGTTCTATTAAACGTGGTAAAGCGTATAGAAGTCACATTCTTACTAAACAAGATGCAGACACTCGTCGTAAGCAAAACAGCCCAGCTGTAGTAGCTAAAGTAGATGAGAAAGCAATCAAGGCTATGATTAACTAGATTCCCAGTCAAGCTGAGAATGACGGTTGTCATAAATCTCCAACTATGTTTCTCAAAAAGTTACTTTTTGTAGCTTTAGGATGTAATAACATAAATAGTTGGGCAAGTTCACAAGATGGACACCTTCATCACCATCAACGTGTGAGTAGGTAAAGACAAAAGGAAAGAAATGCCAAGAGTTAAAACAGGTGTTGTTCGTAGAAGAAGACACAAAAAGATATTAAAATTAGCAAAAGGTTTCTATAGTGGTCGTCGTAAACACTTTAGAAAAGCTAAAGAACAAATTGAAAGATCATGGGTATATGCTCATCGTGACCGTAAACAGAAAAAACGTGATTTCCGTAAACTATGGATTATCCGTATCAATGCTGCTACTCGTCTTAACGGTATGAACTATTCTACTTTCATGAATGGTATGAAAAAATCAGGTATCGAACTTGATCGTAAAATTTTAGCTGATATGGCTATGAATGACGCAGCTGCATTTACTGCAATTGTTGAAGCTTCTAAAGCTGCACTAGCAAAATAATTTATCACTAGGCTTTGCCTAGTAATAAATTAAATCTTATTTAAAAATATAACACTATTCCCTATATCATTATAATAGATCCCGTGTGATGCTGAACGAGATATAAAAACACCTCTTCCATTATACGCCTTCGTATTTCTAAATATTTCACTTAATATTTTTGTGTCAAATCCCTTACCCATATCTGTAATCTGCGTGATAATGTAGCAGTTAGAATAGTGCTTAATTCTATGTACATTTACTGTGATTTCTAACGAACATAAGGCTTCTTTTTCTAGAAGTTTGTCAAAATATACATCATCTTCAAGTAACTGATGCTTTTGGTCTGCTGTGATGCCTAAGCTACCATGCTCGTATGCATTCATGAAGAGTTCAGTAAAAGCGACTCCAGCGCTTTGTAGTTGTTTAGGATCATTTGTAAGAGTCTCCCATATAGCTATATACCAGTCAAAAGCGTTATCTACCTCTTCAAGCAAACATTTAAATACTTTTTCTTCTATGAGGTTAGCTTGTAAATTTGGTTTATTGATGAAGATGAAAGTCATATCATCTTCTACTTCATTTATTTTCCATAAAATTTTATTTTTCATATCTTCACGAGTATAGGAGTTTAAAAAATCTTCTTCTATAAATTCATTGTAAAGTTTATCACTAAAACGAGTTTCATTTTCGATAATACCATCACTATAAAAAAGAAACTTAGTAATGTTGCTTATATCATATGTATCGATTTTAACGTTTGTGATATACTTACTGATTGGAGCATTATTTGATTTTAACCTTTCTATTTTAGCATTTGTATTTTGCATCAGTATTGAGGGCATTGCAAATTTTGCATAACTCATTTGCGCAATGCTATTATCATGGAGTATGTAGTCAATAGAGAGTGATTCATCTTCGAGTAGGATAGGTTTAATATACTCTATGGAATCATAAATAATTCTATTTAAATCAAATTCTGTAGATATATCTACAAGATAGTTGATAAAAGAGGTCATAAGCATTGAACTAAGTGATGCTGAAAGGCCTTTACCCATACCATCAACTATTAAGTAAAATATTTTTGATTTACCCACTGATCTTGCACTATAAGCATCTCCACTTAATTTGTCAAGGGGTTGGTAAAAAAAGTCAATGAAGGCATAACTTTGCATATCAATCATCTGATAATAAAAATCATTACGAAGTATATTTAACTCTTTTGAAAAGGCTAGGTCTTCTTGGTAGTTGGAGTATTTTTCTTTCTCTTCGTACACTTTTAGTTTTGATTCACGCTCCTCTTCTAAAAACTTATTGGCTATGAGAATTTTTGCCGAGTTCGCTATGGTGGAAAGAAGTTCATTTGGAATGATTGGCTTTTTGATAAAGCTCGTGATGTGCTGATTGAGAGCTTTTACTATAATGTCCATGTTTTGAACAGCAGAAACTAGATGAATAGGAACATCTCTATTAAGACCCCTTACTTTCTCACTCATCTCGAGACCATTGAGTACTGGCATCTCGTAGTCAGTTATGATAACATCTATGTTATTGTTTAGAAATTTTTGTAGTCCATCAGCCCCATCTTTAGCAAAAACAAGTTTTTTTACGATATCTTTTAAGATGGATTCGTAGATGATAAGAGTTGTTTTTGAATCATCTACACATAAAACTGTTAAAGTTTTTATGTGTGCGAGAACATCCTCGTCTATGCTAAACTTAGGCATTATACTTTAAATTTACTCAGCTCATTTTGAAGTTTAAGTGCGTCATTCGAGATACTATTTGCAGCTACTTCTACATTTGTACGCAAGTCAGAATTTTTTGATAATACATGGATAATATCGTCCATGTTGATTATGAGCTCTTTCGTTTTTGTAGCGATAAATGTAGACTGATACATCACATCATTTGATTTTTCCTGTGTCTTAGAGAGGTTCTCATTAGACTCTTTTGCTGAACCTATTAGCTCTTGCGCTGAGGCTGAAATATTTTGCATATTTTGTGTTGTATTTGTTGTTTCATCAGCAATCTCTAAAACATTTTGAGTGATGAGATTTACATTTGCTCCTATCTCCGTCAGAGATTTTTGTGTGCGTTCAGCTAGTTTTCTTACTTCATCAGCAACAACAGCAAATCCACGACCATGCTCACCAGCACGAGCTGCTTCTATGGCAGCATTAAGAGCCAACAGATTTGTTTGTTCTGCTATATCAGAGATGATGTCTAAAACATCTTTGATATCTTTAGCTTGGTCTGTAAGTGAGGCTACTTTAGAGGCTAACTCGAGTTGATGCTCACTACCACTCTCTATAGTTTGAACAACATTATCAAGCTTATCTACAAAACCATTTAACATATAGGAGGTTTGTGTTAAGTCCTCCGTCACAGTTATGGAAGCTTCTTCTACTGTGTCTAGTCTTTCTCCTACCTCAGTTACAAGGATGTTGATATTGTCTATTTTTTTATCAGCTATATCACCATTCTCTGCCAAGGTCGAAACAACTTCTTTAAGTGAATTTGTTTCTTTTGAAGTAGTATCTGATACTCCTAAAGCTTCATTTATACTTTGTTTAAAAGCAACTATCATCACATGGATAGCACGTGAAATTTGAGAAATTTCATCATCACCTTTAACAATAACATCGCAGGTTAAATCTAAGTCTGAAGAGATACAAGATATTTTTTCCAAAGAAGAACGGACACTTCTGTTTACCCCCTTTGAGATATAAAACATAACAATGAAAGTTACTACTGCAAATAAGATATAGCCTATGAGAGTAAAAATAGCATTTGCTTTAGACGCGCTAGCGACTTTATCGAGCAAGATAGTGTTTTGAACAGCAAGCTCATCATCCACTTGTTTTAAAAGATTTATTTTTTTAGTGATAGTTTTAAACCAATGGACACTGTCGATGCCAAATCCACCGCTAATAGCTTTTGTTTTTGCGATAGCACGCATTTGATTGACTTCGTCAATGACTCCAGATGCCATTTTAGTTTTGTAAAAAGATATTGCAGCAGGGGTAGCCATAGCTAAAGATGAATCTAAGTAAGCGTTTTGTTCCGCAACTAGCGTTATCCACTTAGCGAACATCCCATCTCCAAATCTGTCTGCAGCAAAGGTACCACTTAATACGGCACGTTCAATTCCAGCACGCTCTTTAGATTTTAAAAAGTTGGTATAAGTATCAAGAGATTTAACCAACTCTTGAGTAGTAGCAAGTTTGGCTGTAAGTGAAACTATTTTTAAAATTTTTGCATTCATCATAGTGTAGTATGCAACTTCATCTTTCACGCTTATGCTTTGAGAATCCACTTGTGAACGTATTAATTTTACTTTGGACATATCACTTTTTAATCCAAGGATAGAATTTTTAAGTTCAGTTGGAAATGACTCGATATCTATCGTTGCAAGATATCTGCTTAAATTTGTATATTTTAGATCTGTAAGGTTCCTTTGTTGTGGCACAATATCGACAAATTTAGTACCTTTAGAACCTAGAAAACCAGCACTTGCTCCACGTTCTTTTTGTGTCTCATGTATGAGTAAACTAAGCTTTTGAGAAAGAATGTTAAGTTGACTTGCTTGTTTAAAATGACGGTTCTGGTTTAGGGCATCATTAACAGTTATACCGATGATAATTACAGAAAATGTAACAACAATAGCGGTGATGATGTTGAGTTTAGTTTTAATATTCATAATTAAACTTTTGAAGCGTTAAATGTGGAGACTAGGTTTAAATCTTTGATAAGATTCATAAGCTGGGCGTTGCCTATATCCATTTTGATTTTAATCTCATCCTTGAGTACAAGTTTATTAAAGTAACCTATGACGGATGATGTGATTGACAGAGAATCAATTATCTTAATAGTAATGCTTTTGTGTGTTTTGACTATGGCCTCTGTACTTTGTTTTATCTTTTGAAAATCAGAGATACTTTTAATGTTCCCCTCAATTGTGATAGTATTTGAGCTCGTTGATAAATCCATGTTAAACCCCATTATTAAGTTGTTTATTATAATAGCGAAAAAAACTTTTATTTAGTTAGTATTTTTGATTTTTTTTAACCAATCATTCATTTTTGCTTCAAATCCAATGTTTTTTAAACTAACTATATCTAGTTTTTTTTCAAGATAGGTTTGTTCAATGTAGCCACCAAAGTCATGTGGATAAAGATAATCTTTGTTTTTTTGTTGTATATTTTTTGGAATGCTTAGCATCATACCGTCGTTTATCATCTGTTGAGCTTTGTTTATGGCTAAGTATGCGGAGTTACTCTTTGGAGATGCACACAAGTAGATAACAGCTTGCGCGAGAGGTATCCTTGCTTCTGGAAAGCCTATCTTAGAAACAGTTGTTAGCACAGATGTGCAAAGTGTGAGTGCTTGAGGGTTTGCATTGCCAATATCCTCTGATGCTAAGATAACAAGCCGTCTTGCAATAAAGTCTGCACTCTCCCCTCCGTCTATCAAACGAGCAAGATAATAGACTCCAGCATCGGCATCACTCCCTCTTATGGACTTTATCATGGCACTTATGAGGTCATAATGCACACCAGCTTCGCTACTTCCTGCACTTAAAGCATTTGGTCTAAGACTTTTAAGATTTTTTATAGTTATGTGTTTGTCAAGATTTGAAGTAAATTCTAACAAATTGAGCATAGCCCTAGCATCACCACCGCTAGAGGCTATAAGATACTCCTTAGCATCATCATCACAGCTAAGTTTTTTAGAGGTAAGTGCTTTGTTCAGTAATGATGCTAAGGCTTCATTGTCTATAGCAAAAAGTTCAAAAAGCATACTTCTTGAACGAATAGCAGAGGTTAAAGAAAAAAATGGATTTTCAGTAGAGGCACCTATGACTAAGATGTTGTTGTTTTCCATAACTGGAAGTAGAACCTCTTGTTGATTCTTTGCCAATCTATGCACTTCATCTATGAAAATAAGTGGTTTTTGTAAGGCATTTTTGTATTGGTCAAATATTTTTCTTAATTGTTCTATTTTGATGGAAGTTGCGTTAAACTCATAAAAAGGCATATCTAAAGTTTTGGCGATTATACGAGCTATAGAGGTTTTTCCACAACCAGCAGGGCCGAAGAAAAAGCTATGTCCTAATGCACCTTTTTCGCAAAGGACACGAAGAGGAGCACCAGATGATGCTAAGTGGTCTTGCCCGATAATATCATCAAAGTTATTAACTTGCACCTTTTTTCTTCTCTTCTTTTAAGAATTTTGCCAAAGCAGTGTACTCGCTTCTTTCTAAAAATCTAACCTTTCCAGTTGGAAGATTATTTAGCTCGATTTCAGCAAAACTAAGGCGTTTTAAGTCGCTTATTTCAGTGCCAAAGTGCGCGAAAAAGCGTCTAAGTTCACGGTTTTTACCTTCAGTAATGGCTACTTTAAGGATGGAATAGTTTGGCGCATTTTTTTGAATTTGGTATCCGATAAAGGGTTTAAACTCCATACGCATGATTTTAGAGTGAGAATGCCCACCAGCAGATGCATCATCTAGTGTCATACCATTTAGCATAGCAGTCTCCATCTCTGAAGTTACTTGCCCTTTAATTTTTATTTTATAAATTCTTTGTAGGTCTGAACCCATCAAAGCTGTTGCAACTTTACTTGCATCCGTAAGCAGTAAAAGTCCCTCAGAAGCGAAGTCAAGTCGCCCAATAGGGATGTAGTGTTTGTACTCTTTAGAGAGTGAATCATAGATAGTCTTACGCCCACGTGGGTCGTTTTTAGTGACTAACTCACCCTTAGGTTTGTTGTAAACTATAACTGTGTATTTATCTCTAGGACTTACCTGTTTCCCACTCACATAAACGATGTCAGTCCCCTCTTCAACTTGCGTAGCAGGGTTGTCTTGTACTTCGCCATTGACGCGAACATAACCGTCTTGTATCACCTTATCAGCTTCACGTCTTGAGTAGCTTGAATGGTGTGCAATATATTTGTTTAATCTCATTATTATGAAATTCCTTTTTCAATAAGGGTATGAATATGTAATACACCCTTAATCTTTTTGTTTGTATCTGTAACTACTAATAGCTGAATTTTTTTCTCTTCTATGATGACTAGGGCTTCACTAGCGAGCATATTTTCATCGTCACAGACAAATGGATTCTTTGTAGCATATTTTAGAACTTCATCATCTATGCTAAAGTCCTCTTTGAGTAAGGCTCTACGTATGTCACCATCACTGACAAGTGCTACTAAGTTCTTAGCATCATCTACTAGCAGTACCGTCCCTATCTTGCCTTCACTTATTTTAAAAAGTGCCTCTTTGACCTTAGTGTTTTGCGGTATGATAGGGAGATCATCTGTTCTCATCAAGTCACTTACTTTAATAAAAAGTTGTTTGCCTAAGGCACCACCTGGATGAAAAGAAGCAAAGTCTGTTTTTTGAAAATCTCTTGCCCTCATAAGACAGACTGCAAGTGCGTCACCAAGAGCTAGAGTTAAGGTAGTTGAACTTGTTGGAGCTATGTTTAGCGGACATGCTTCTTTTTCGACTACTACATCTATCACTAAGTCACTATACTTGCCAAGGGTAGAGTTCGAATCTCTTGTCATCCCTATCAGAGGGATGTTAAAACGTTTTATATGTGGAAGAATTTGGCTCAACTCTTCACTTTCACCACTGTATGAGATAGCTATGACTACATCATCTTTACCTATCATCCCTAAGTCACCGTGAAGGGCTTCTGTTGGATGAAGAAAGAAGCTAGGTGTACCAGTAGATGCAAAAGTTGCAGCCATTTTAGCCCCGATGAGACCGGACTTTCCTACTCCAGTGATAACAAGTTTTCCCTTACATTTGAGCACCATTGCAACAGCATCATCAAAGACATTATTCATGTTTTTTGAGGCACTGAGTAAAGTGTTGGCTTCTATGTTTAAAGTTTCTTGGGCTATTAGTTTATAATTCATAGTGATATTATACCTTTTTTATCTTCATAAGATATAATTCATTTATGAAAAAAATCATAATTCTCTTCAGTGGAGAGGGCTTTAATGCCCAAAATATTGTCAAAGAACTCCATCAAAAAAAGTGTGAAGTAGTTTGTGCTATTACAAACAAAAAAGATGCCAAGGGGATAGAACGCTTAAAGGCTTTATCTATAAATACGCAAGTGTTGGAACATATAAACTTTCAAACAAGAGAGGCATTTGATGCTGAGTTAGTTAAAGTCATTAACTCTTATAAACCAGACTTAGTCGTTTTGAGTGGATTTATGAGAATTTTAACGTCAGTATTTACTGAAAATATAAACGCAATAAATCTTCATCCATCGCTATTACCAAAGCATAAAGGTGCCAATGCCATAGAAAAAAGTTTTGCGTCTGATGATGCTAAGGCGGGAGTGAGTGTGCATTATGTCTCTAACGAGCTTGATGGCGGTAAAATTATCTTACAAAAAAGTTTTATACGTGATGCTAAGGAGAGTTATGAAAGTTTTTGTGTTAAAATTAAGCAGATAGAACTAGAAATTTTACCAAAGGCTATCCTTGCAGAAATTATTTGATGAAGTTGGTTCGCTTGATAAGCGTTGTTATGATGAGTTTGGGCTGAGTGAAGATATACTGATGGAGCATGCTGCTCATGGCTTAGCATCACATATAGCTCATAAATTCCCTAAAAAGTCTAGTGTTATTGTTGTGTGTGGAAGTGGGAACAATGGTGCAGACGGCATTGCTTGTGCAAGAATTTTACATGGTGAATATGATGTAGGGATCTACTATGCACTTGAACCTAAGAGTGAAATGGCAAAACTTCAAGCAAGAAGAGCTAAGGTTGTCGGTGTAAAAGTGATAGATGAACTTTACGAGAGTGATGTTTTAGTTGATGCCTTAGTTGGTACTGGTTTTAGGGGTGAATTAAGTCCAAAACTGCATGTATTAATGGAGATAATCAATAGTGCAAAGAGCTATAAAATAGCTTGTGATATACCAAGTGCCTACGCTTTTTATGCAGATATAACACTCACTATGGGGGCGTTAAAAAAAGATATGTATCTTGATGCTAAGAAAGAATTTTTAGGAAAGGTAGAGGTTGTAAATCTTGGGGTGAGTCGTGAGGTTTATGAGGAAGATACCCCATGGAATTTACTTGATTATGAAGATATGAAGCTTCCTCATCGCGAGGCTACTAATACGCACAAAGGTACCTATGGTCACCTTAGCATCGCATCTGGAAGTAAGGTTGGAGCAAGCATCTTGTCTGGGTTGAGTGCTTTGAGATTTGGAGCTGGTTTAGTGACTTTAGTCGGCTATGAAAATGAAAATATTCCCCCTAGCATCATGTATACACATGAACTACCAAAAAACACTACTGCACTTGCTTTGGGTATGGGACTTGGCGATGACTTTAGCGATAAAGAACTTGCTAAATTTTTAGACAATAAACTGCCACTTATCATAGATGCTGATATATTTAATATGAAAATAGTAACTAAGATTTTACAAAGAGTTAACTTAGTGCTGACCCCACATCCAAAAGAGTTTGTAGCACTTTTAAAACAAACCTCCTTAGTGCATATTAGTGTAGAGGATTTACAACGAAATCGTTTTAAATATGTAGAACTTTTTATGCAAAATTATCCTCATGTCACACTTCTTTTAAAAGGTGCAAACGTCATCATCGCTCATGATGCTAAGTTCTATATAAATCCTCATGGAAGTTCTAAGTTAGCAAAAGGGGGAAGTGGCGATGTTCTTAGTGGTCTTATAGGTTCACTTTTAGCCCAAGGTTATGATGCTAAGGATGCAACTATAACAGCATCTCTCGCACATACTAAACTAGCTCAAAACTACTCAGGTGCTGATTTTTCTCTTACTCCAGATGATTTGATAGATGGGATTAAACAACTGTAAGTTTAGTTATGTTATAAACTCAACACTTATTATACAAATAAACAACATCGTCATGCCGTACTCGATACGGAATCTACTTGATAACAATTACAAGCAGAATCCAGCCAAGCTGAGAATGACGACATTAGGAAAAAACAATGGACAACATACTTAAAATCGGAAAATACGAACTTGGCTCACGCCTTATTGTAGGAAGTGGAAAATACGACTCTTTTGAGATGACAAAAGAAGCGACCTTAGCATCGGGAAGTGAGCTCATTACAGTTGCAGTTCGTCGCCTCAACATTACTGATCCAGATAAAGAAAACCTTCGTGATACTTTTGCAGGTACAAATGTAAAGTTTTTGCCAAACTCTGCAGGCTGTGTGACAGCAGAAGAAGCTATAACCACTTTTAGACTTACTCGTGAGGCTACAGGGATAGACCTTATAAAACTTGAGGTTATTGGAGATACTAAAAAAACTCTTTACCCAGATGTTTTAGAAACCATAGAGGCGTGTAAAGTTTTAGCTAAAGATGGTTTTACCATCATGGCGTACACTTCAGATGACCCTATCATGGCGAAGCGTTTAGAAGATGCTGGGGCTCATGCCGTTATGCCTCTTGCAGCTCCTATTGGCTCTGGTTTAGGTATCCAAAATCCTTACAATATAGTATTTGTTCGTGAAGCGGTTGATCTTCCTATCATCGTAGATGCGGGTATTGGGTGTGCAAGTGATAGCGCTTACGCAATGGAGTTAGGTGCTGATGGAGTTCTAACTAACACTGCAATTGCGCAAGCACAAAACCCTATGATAATGGCTGAGGCAATGAAACATGCTGTCCAAGCTGGTCGTATGTCTTACCTTGCAGGAAGAATCCCTAAAAAACCCTATGCAACTGCATCAAGTCCTATTGACGGACTTATTCAGTTTTAGGTTTTACTTATGTATTTCAGGTTAGTTTACAACTACCTGATTTCTTCCTCCACCTTTAGCATCATAAAGTGCTTCATCTACGCGTCTTATAAAAGAGGCTTTATTTTCATTATGTATAAATTGTGTTACGCCTAAGGAGATGGTTATTGCACCAGCTTCATCAAAGGTGTGAGAGGCAATACTTTTTCTGATTTTTTCAGCTAATGTAGTAGCTTCTTCTTTTGTAGTTGATTGCAGAGTGATGAGAAATTCTTCACCACCCCAACGAGAGACAAAGTCACCTTTTCTTGTCAGAGAACTAAGAAGTTCTGATAGCTCTATAAGAACTGCATCACCAACTTCATGCCCTAAGGTATCGTTCACTTTCTTAAAGTGGTCTATATCTAAAAATATGATACTTAGAGGCGATGAAACTGTGTTAGATAATTGCATCTCTTGAGTGAGTATTTCATCTATTTTACCACGATTTAAAAGCCCAGTAAGATGGTCTAAAGATGCTTTTTCTTCTAAGGCTTGAATCTCTTCATACTCTTTTGTGATAATACTAAATGATATGAGGTAGAGAGTCTCGTTTTCTATTATTATTTTTTTTGCATGTGCATTAAAATACATCTTGAGACCATTGTTTATGATGAGAACTTTAAGGTTGCGATTTTTTTGTTCTTCGTAAAGATAGTCAATCCAATGTGTCTCTTCGTAACTTGACTTTAAAAAATCTTCATCATCAACATGTTCAAATTTTGTAGCTATGTCACCAAAATATTTATTTAACTCTTCTACAGAAGAATACCCTGCAAAATCAAGAACAGTTTTATTTGTAAATATCACTTTCACTTTATCAGTTAAAAATAAAAAATCTCTATCAGCATCTAAAACCTTTTGCATAAGTTTTTTCGTAGATTTGATCTCTTTTGTTCTTCTGTTTACTTCTTTATAAAGTTGTTCGTTGTTTCTAAGTTGTTTATAAACTAAAACAGTAATGCTCGTTAAAAGTAAAAAGATTATTATTCGTACCATTAAAACTTTATTTTGTATATAATTAAGTACTTTATGATAGTTTTTTGTATTTAAGGTTATGCTGATTCCACCTCGTACATCACCCACTTTATAGCCTTGATGCTTATGACATGGTATACATGACGCTCTTGTAATTAATGCTCCCATATATCTAAAGTTTTTGTTGTCAGTTATCTCATAGTACTCTAGTACATTTTTTTCTTCTATGTATTTGAGCGCTTTTGTCTCAAAACTATCAGCAGTATTGTCTTTATTTATGGGATTAAGACTTGTGATACGAAAATGAAAGTTTTTAACGTCTAAGGTTTCGGAGAGTTGTCTCGTCATCCATGCTGGATTTATTTTTATAAGAGTGAGGTTGTCATCTACTTTTAAGATATTGCCTTTAAGATAAGGATTTGGCTTTTGATCTTTGAGAGGCTTTACATAGACTCCCCCATATTGGGCATTCCATTTTCTGTTGTTTATTTGATCTTTAAAGTGTGTCTGGGCTTGTTTTACCAGGATGCTTTTTTGAAAGTCAATATTTGTATCTCTAAGCAATGAAGTAACATAAAACATTGCGATAGATACAATAAAGTAACTTGAGAAAAGTAATCCATATTTAGATATATTATTCATTTGTGTTAGTTTAACTAACTTTATTGCTTGATTGTCTTAAATTTCAAATTTTTGTGAAAGATGTGTCATGAGGAGCAACTGCCCCATCCCCTCAAAAAACTTATCTATGCCTAGTGTATCCTCATGAACGGATTTCTTGAGTGCTGTTAAAAAAACAAGTTTTGATTCTTCTGATGCTAACATATAGGTGTCTAGTATATATTTTAAGGAGAGTGAGTGTTTCTCTTTGTTGACTTCAAAGTCTATTTCAGATTTTGGGTCTATCCCTGCTTCTTCTAAAATCTTCATACATTGAGATTTTACATTCATCTTAATACCTCCGCATCAAGTTCACCACTTTTTAGTTTTGCTAAGTACTCTTTGAGTTGTATCTGGATATCTCCACTTAAGATAAATAAGCCGAAGATATTTGGTAAAGCCATAGTAAGCATAAGCATAAAACTAAAGTCAACGAGTATGCCAGTGTTTACGGTTGTGGCAACGATAGCAAGGGCTAGATACATAAACTTGTAGATGATAGAGTATTTTGAGCCAAATAGGTAGACCCATGCACGTTCACCGTAGTATGCCCAAGCTATCATAGTAGAGAATGCAAATAAGACTATGCTTACAGAGAGTACGGTTGGAAACCAACTAATTACAGTTCCGTAGGCCGCTGATGTTAATGCTGCTCCTTCTTTTGCTGCTATGAGTGATGCAAATTGACCATCAGCCTGATACACACCTGTTATGATGATAACAAGAGCAGTCATTGTACATATAACTACTGTATCTATAAAGGGCTCATAGAGCGCTACAAAACCTTGACGAACAGGGTACTTAGTTCTTACAGGTGCATGTGCAACAGGGGAGGAGCCTAGACCTGCCTCACTAGAAAATACTGCACGCTGGAAACCTTGAACGATAGACCCAATCATACCACCATAAAGAGCATTGGAACTAAAAGCTTCTGTAAATATAAGGGCAAAGGCATCATCTATTTTGTGGTAAAATGTACCTAGAATCCAGAGTGATGCTAAGATATATATCACAACCATAACGGGGACAAGTTTTTCAGTTATAGAAGCTATTCGTGTAACCCCACCGATAATAACAATACCCGCAAGGCCTGCTAAAATAAAGCCAAACACAAGAGGGTTAGAGGCAAAAAAAGGAACTTCGTGGGAGATGACGCTATAAGCTTGTGAAACTTGAAAAACATTTCCACCCCCTATAGCTCCACCTATCATCAAAAAAGCAAAAAGAATGGCAAGGTACTTTCCTAAAGTGACATAGCCTTTAGAAGCGAAGCCTTTAGAAAGATACTCCATCGCACCACCCATGATAGAACCATCTTTTAAAAATTCACGGTATTGTAAAGAGAGGGTGACCTCACTAAACTTTAAACTCATTCCTAAAAAACCTGCAACTATCATCCAAAAAGTTGCTCCAGGTCCACCGATGGATACGGCAAGTGCAACACCTGCAATATTTCCAAGTCCGACAGTAGCGCTTAACGCTGTACTTAAAGCTCCAAAAGGTGAAATTTGCCCTTTATCGTCTTTTGTTCTGTACTTACCCCTGACGATATCAAATGCGTGTTTAAATGCTCTAATATTTATAAATCTTGTGACATAAGTGAGGTAGATGCCTCCAAATATAAGCCAGGCTACTAAAAATGGGACTTTTGTACCCTCTACACTTCCAAAAAAGATATCAAAAAATAAAAGAGTTTCTAGAAAATGGTTGATAGCAGTGAAAAATTCGTTCAAATAAATCCCTTGTGATTAAACTTTGCATATTGTAGCAAAAAAACCTTGACTTTTGAAGTGTTATTAACTATAATTCCGGCTCATTAATTAGCACTTGCTGGTTTTTGTAAATAGGTCGGGGTGTAGCTCAGTATGGTTAGAGTACCTGGTTTGGGACCAGGGGGCCGAAGGTTCGAGTCCTTTCACCCCGACCACTTTTATATTTATAACTTTTCGTTTTATGGTGAGATTAGCTCAGCTGGTTAGAGCACTGGTTTGTGGTGCCGGGGGTCGCGGGTTCGAATCCCGTATCTCACCCCATTCAATAAATTTTAAATATAAACTTTTTTAACATTAAAATGATAGTAGCGTCCGTGGCTCAACTGGATAGAGTTTCGGATTTCGGCTCCGAGGGTTATAGGTTCGAATCCTATCGGGCGTACCATTATTTGAACGACAATATGAGCGAAGCCCATATTATCTACGCTAGCCGCTTGGGCACTGAAGCTTTGCATTGTAAATGCAAGAAATCGGGATACATAAAATTTAGATTTATCAGCTTAACTGATTTGTATGCGCTCTTAGCTCAGCTGGATAGAGCAATGCCCTTCTAAGGCATCGGTCACACGTTCGAATCGTGTAGGGCGTACCACTATTTTTACGATAAATGAACAAAGTCCATTTATCTACGCTAGCCGCTTGGGCACTGAAGCTTTGCATTGTAAATGCAAGAATCAAAATACATGTTTTATTTTCAAGTAAGTTGAAGAATTTTTAACTATAATTCTACTCTTATTCAACAATCACATGCGGATGTGGTGAAATTGGTATACACGCCAGACTTAGGATCTGGTGCCGCAAGGCGTGAAGGTTCAAGTCCTTTCATCCGCACCACCCCTCAATTACGAACTTTCAAACACTTTTAACCAAAACACTTTTTTCTTTAAGTTTTCGACTTAATTAAAAAAACGGGTGCATAAAACATTCACTAAACTTCGTTATAGTAGGAGTAAACAAAGGATTTTTTACAAATGACCGTAAAAAAGCTTTAAATTATGTCCATATTGCAAATCAAGTTC
>JALSLR010000021.1 GCA_026988245.1 Sulfurimonas sp. | reverse complement strand
CAAGTGTTGATGCGTACGGGTGGCCAAGTGTGCGCGTATTTACACAAATAGAATACGCATCAAAAAATTCATATGCACTCCTCGTATATGCTTAATTATATCAGCTTGAACTTGTGAGTAAATAAACATCATCACCTTGTTTTATAGTCCCTGATTGAATTACTTTAGCAAAAATACCTCTATCATCTTTAAGTATCTTTGGTAAAGCTGCATCCACCTTTGCTAATGAATTGCATATTGTACAATTTTGAGAAATTTCTAAAACTATATCGCCTATCATAATTTGAGCACCTGGCTTTAAAAAATATGGATTGTAGTCAATGAGGATATTCTCTCCTAAAGAATTATAAGGAGCATCTATGCCATGTTCTTTTGCAAGTTCATAACTATCTAGACTCGCGATTAATACTGATCTTAGAACATTAGTATTATAGAACTTATCTTTTAGTACACCTTTTACATCAAATGATAAAGAATGAGGATTCATACGACCATCACTTGTAGAGTAAAAAAGTTCAATTATTTTTCCAACTTTTTGTAATGACATCTTTTATTCTCGCTTTTTAATCTAAGGTGATTGTGTGTATTTGAGGCTGTATAGAGCAAGAAGCATTAAAGCTTCTGCTCTAAGGTATGGTAAGATTAGTATAATATATGAAAAATAATTATCTTATAAAAAGATTAATCGTCTTCCTCTTCTTTTTGTCCGTAATCGATTATATCATCTTCGTCGAACATCTCTAGTTCTTCGTATGATCTAAAAACATTACCTGGACTAAGAACATAGTATAAATCTTTATCTCTGAATTCATCAAGAGTTACATATCTTGTAATATCATCAGCGATAACTTCATCATCCATCGCTTCTAATACTCTATCTTTAAGTAAAGCAAAGTACTGAGTAGCTTCATCTGCCGCTGTTTTATCTGTAATAAAACCATGGCCAGGAACTAAATAATTCCAATCTCTTGATTTGATTGCATTTATAGCGTTAATTTGACCTATAACTATACCATCACGGTTAGATGTAACACGACCATTCATAACAACATCAGCAACAAGTACTACTTTATCATCTGGAAGATACAAGAACCAATCTTCTTCAGAGTGAGCATACCCAACTTTAACATACTCCATTTTTACACCGTGAAGCGTAAAGTTGGTTGTATGGTGAAATGACTTTTTAACTGGCACTAGTTTAGTTTGTCTTATAGCATTTTGGTAAAGTGCTCTAATCATTCTAGTTTGAGCTGGAATCTCTCTAGTATCAGCTTTTTTCTTCTGGGTTTCCTCATCATAACCAAGGTAGTTCACATTGATAGATCTAGGACCATATACAGTAGCACCTTGTGTTTCAGTATAATAGTTGTTACCTAGCCAGTGGTCATCATGTTCATGACTAACTATTACAGTTTTTACAGGCATATCTTTTATTTTCTTCATAGCAGCATGCGCTTGCTTAGCAAATATATATGACGGACCTGAATCCCATGCTATCCAACTGTCATTACCTTGAATATAACAACTGTTTGACATATCTCCAGCATTATCTTTTGTTGGCATCTCCATAGCACCAAAGAAGCACCATACTCTCTTGCTCACTTGAACAGGCTTTAAGTTATAATCCCACTCAGGATTTTCACCAGTACGTTCGCCTTCTACAAAACCTTTGTGATGCCAATCATAAAGTATAAAGTTGCCATCAATATCTAGTTTATGCGGATTTTTAACATCTACACTATTGTTCCCAATAAATGGCATCGCTATTACGAATGCCACTACTGCGAATAAGATAATTAATTTATTTTTCATAAGTATCCTTACCTAAAAATTATTACTTGATTTTCTTCTTAGAAGTTGTTGATTTTCCATGATTATCAGTTACAACAAACTCGATTTTATCGCCTTTTTTTCCACCCTTAGTTTTAAACTTAAGAAGAGGATTTTCAGACATGAAACCACTCATAGAGATTTCATATACAACTGCACCATTAATTGAAGCAACGATCTGCTTGATATATGAAGCTTCGATACCTTTTTTAGTAGCTTCCTCTTTGTCAGCCATTAAACTAGTAAACATTGCTTTTACTTTAACAACGCCTTTTTTTTCTTTTGCTTTTATTTTTGCTTTACCCATAATATTTCCTTTTAATATTTATTTATTTATAGTCTATAATTTGTTTGTGGGGTTGAATCAACCTCCACAACCACCAATTGATACATCAATTTCTTTAGTAGCACTGTAAAGTTTACCATCTCTAGTTTTACCAACTACAGTAACGAAAGCTGTTTGTCTCATTTTGATTCGGAAATCATACTCTATAATTGCACCTTTAGGCACTGAAAATACACAAGATAAACTTCTTGGATTAGCATCTTGGAAAAGAGCTATAGTTTCAAGGTCTAATTTAGACTTAATAGTAATTGGAATAGATCCACCATTCTCAGCTAGTTTAGGAGCTTTGAAAGAGATTTTATCACTTTGTGTTACAGCACCATTACCAAATAATGCTTTGATTCCATCAGCAGTTTTTTCTGCTTGCCATGCTTCTGGTTTAGTAGCTCTAAAGTCTACCGCTTTTAACTCAGTTGTTGGTGCAACGATTGCAGCAAATGCTACAAGTCCTACACCTTTGAAAAATTTTCTTCTATCCATTTTATTTCCTTTATATTAATGTGATTTCTTACTAGAATTTACCATAAATTCCACTATTGCTTTAACGTCTGCATCTGATAAGTCAGAATTACCACCTTTAGGAGGCATTCCACCTGTACCATTTATAGCATTATGTACAACTTCATCTAGACCTTTTGCCATTACATCTGTCCACGCATCAGCGTCTCCAACAGCTGGAGCACCCATCGTATCAGTTGCATGACAAAGTTTACAAGATTCATTATACATTGTTTCTTCTTTAGAAACAACACTATTAGCATCTACAGGTGGTAAATCTCTTACAGTTGTGTAAGGAGGTACTACATCGCTCATTTCATATTTGATTTTCACAACACCAGCTGGTGTTTTTCCATTTATACCACCAAGATCTTTACAGTCTGTCATACATCTTGTTCCAGCACCAATATTTTTAGCACGGTCAGCAAAAAATGCTTTTACATCCGCAGGACCTGTAGGACCATCGATATTTGGATAAAAACCATGTCTATTTGGAAGAACAACTTTTGCAAGTTTTTCTGCATTAAGAACATAATCATCACCCATCTCTTCACCATCAATTTTGATACCATTTTGCGCTAAAATATAAGCAGTAAGAGCATATGTTTCATCATTACTTAAACTTTTAGGTGTTGCATATGGCATAGCATCTCTAATATATGTGAAAAGAGTAGTAGCTACTGGCCAGTAAGTACCAACAGTTCTCTTTGGAGCGTCAGTTTTACCATATTCTCTTTGATTTTTGAGAGTTATAACAATTCCGTTTTTATCTTTAGATTGATTACCACCTGCAAGTTGTGGATAACCATTTCCACCACCACCAAAGTCACCATGACATGATGCACATTGTTCGTCAAATAGTTCATCGCCATCTTCAACTGAACCTTCACCTTCAGGTAAACCTGTACCATCTGGTAATGCATCTACATCCCAAGCTGCAATCTCGTTAGCAGTTGGTGTTCTACCAAAGCTAACACCCTTAGTACTCTGTGGATTCACAGCGTATGCAGCATACTGAGTTGATGTTCTTTCATAAGTAACACCACCATCAATAGCCGTTTTATTTTTAATAGCATATACACCAATACTTGATGCTGCACTATTAGATGCACCACTAGGTGATGACGAGTCCATACAACCTGAGAACAATACTGCAGAAGCAGCTAAAACTGAAGTTCCGATTACAATTGATTTACGATCTAATTTGAACATTAGAAACCTCCCCTTTAGCATTAACAGCCCATGTATGAATAGCATTTCTATGGTAAACACCTTCAACACCAACTACTTTTTTCTCTTGATTAACAGTTGGTTGTACATTATCAGAGTCATCATAAGAACGACTTTGAAGTAATAATGGTTTACCTTCATATTTGTACATATAAGAGAATCTTGTCCAAGCTTTAGGAAGTACTAAACCTTTAAGATTAGCTTCTACAAAGTTTTTACCACCGTCAAAAGAGATATCAACACCTCTTATAGTACCATGACCAGACCATGCAAGACCTTCGATCTCAACTAAGTCACCTTTTTTAAGATCAGTCCAAGGATGTTCAGGAGATGGAGTAGTAATAATTGAATTTGTTTCTAAAGCATAAAAATGTTGTATAGCTTTACCACTTGCAGTAAGGGCAGTATACTTAGAAGTTTCTTCTTTTGCATACCAAGGTTTTGTACCAAACTCTAATCTTTTCAACCATTTAACACATAAGTTAGCTTCCCAACCTGGTGCAAATAAACGAACTGGATAACCCTGCTCATCACGAAGAGCTTCACCATTTTGAGCATAAGCAATGATAACATCATCAAGAACTTTCTCTATTGGTAAAGTTCTACTCATCTCAGAACCATCACTACCTTCAGCAAGCATCCACTTAGCTTCTGGCTTAAGACCTAAGTCTTCTAAAATTACAGATAGTTTTACACCTGTCCACTCAGAACAAGACATCATACCACGAGCGAATTGTAAAGAACCAAACTGTGGACCTTTCCATTCTGCAGCGCCATTTGACGGACATTCCATAAAGTTGATTCTAGTTTCACTTGGGTAACGCTTAAGTTGATCAAGAGTTAATACTATTGGCTTCTCAACAAGACCATGAATCATTAATCTCCATTCATTTGGGTCAATATGAGCAACACCATTGTGAGTACGAGTAAAATGAAGTCCATTAGGAACTATTATACCGTTGAGTTCATGTAATGGTGTCATAGAGATTGCTGCATGCATATCTCCAGCTGATGACATTAATGCTGATGTTCTTCTTACAACATTATGCTCATACTTTGATGGCATACCATAGGGGTGTGCATTACACTCATCACCTAAGGTAGTCCCCCATTTTGTATGGTGCATAATTGCTGGATCATCTGCAAGTAATGAACTAGGCGCTAAAATACTAGCAGCGGCAATTGCACTAACAGATGCTGTTTTTTTGAAAAAATCTCTTCTGCTTACTGCAGTTGATTCTTCAGTTTCAAATGTTTTATCCACATCTTCTCCTTTTATAATATTCTTATAATTTATTATTTATCTTGTGTTAATTTTATCACAAAGTTGGCACAAAAAGGGATTATATCATTTTTATAATAAGTTATAACCTTGTTGAAAATCAATAAGTGATAATATCAAGATTTTTCTCTATATTATGTTACATATAGAAACAAATACTTATATTTAGCCTAATTACTGTGCTTTTTTCTCAAATAAACTTGATATAAAATCAATAATTTTTCTTATAATAAAAATTACACTATAGATGGCGAATGAGTATATAAATGGATGAGTGAAGTTTTCTTTTTGTCCCATAAGTTCAAAACGAGCGAAGGGATCGCTTAAGATATCACTATGAGCTAATACTATTAATACCAAAAGTGTTCCAAGATAAATAAAAAATTCTTTTTTTAATGTACGTTTAATACTATTCATCTTCTTGTTCTTGTTCTTCTTTTAATTCAATAATCAGCTCTTGTCGTTTTACAAGTAAATTTTCAATAATCTCTTCGCCGACCTCTTCTCTATCTTGCCAATCTGACTCTTCTATAATTCCAAACAGTTCTTTAAAATAATCATAAAACACATCTGCACTTGTCACTTTAAAAAAGTAAAATTTCAAATATGCAATGTCATTGATAGTAGCAATTGCTATTTTTTTTCCAATAGCATCAGGATATACCTCTGCTTTAATCCAATCAATAAAATACTTAGAGTCTTTAAACCAGTTGTAAAGATATAACTCGCCATCTTTTAAGACTTCAAAAGTTTTAGCTTGTTCATCATCTAAAGTAAATGTATAAATGTTCTCATCTAAAATAAATGTATCTAGCTCATCATCATAGATTACAAACTCAAATTTAAGTTCCATGTAAAAATCCTAAAAGAAAAATAGTTTTTTGAAAAAAAGAGGGAAGAAGATTTCCCTCTCTAGAGATAAGGCTTAAACAGTTACGCTTGACCTGTTTTAAGCATACCTATCATTGTCATAGGTTTAAGAGCATAAACTTTCATTAACCAGAAAATCCATCTTTCAACTGTAGGATCAAGTGGGAATGAAGGTACAGGTTTAACTGTCCAATCAAACTCAGCAAGCATAACTGTACCGATGCTAGTGATAAGTGGACAAACTGTATAACCAGCATATTTAGCTTCTAGTTTTTTACCTTGCATTTTAGCTACTAGGTTATCACAAAGAACTTTATATTGCTTTCTTACAGATCCACCTGTATTACCCATAGGAACCTGAGCAACATCACCTAATGAAAATACTTCAGGATAACGGATATGTTGAAGCGTTTCTTTGTTTACAGGGACCCAACCTTTAGCAGAACCAAGATCAGACTCACCTACTTCTCTTGGTGCAACAGCATCAGGAGTAATATGAATAAAGTCATAAGGGACTCTTACTTTTTCATGTTTTGAAAAAACTTCAAAATCTCTCATAATAGGATCGTATGGACCTTTTTCTTGCCATTTAGCATCAAAAGTAGCGATTTTATTTTCTTTATCTATCTCAACAAGATTATGTCTATAGTGCCATTTGAAGCCTTCTCTCTCAAACTGACCTACAATAGCATCGTGATACTCAGGTACACCAAACATAGCTCCACCATTTGGATAGAATGTTAGTTCTGCATTGTCTCTTACACCAGCTTCTTTGAGTCTAGCATTTGTAAGGTACATAATTTTCTTAGGTGCACCACCACACTTAATAGGTGTACTTGGATGTGTAAAAAGGAATTGTATTTTCTTATCACCTTTTTTTACATTTTTAGCTTTTTCTATATACTTTTGCATCTCTACCCAAGTTTTCTCAGCACCTTCTGCAGTGTATATAGATGTAACACCATCATCACCCATAGCTTTTAAAAGTCTGCTATTGTTACCCGACGACATAGCACGGCCAGCTGCTTCTAAACCTTTAATTCTTTCAAAATCAAGGTGCATACCAGTAGCAAGTATTAAATAATCATACTTTACTAATGTACCATTTACAGTAGTAAGTTCTTTTGCTTGTGGATGAAAGTCTATAACTTTATCTTTAATGATTTTTACACCATCTGGAACATAATCATCTCTCTTGTATTTGATATCATCAATATCCCAGATACCGCCAGCAACAAGTGTTTGCCCTGGTTGATAAGAAACTGATAGTTCTTCTGGTTCTATTACGGTGATATCAGGGTTTGTAAGCATGTTAGTTAATCTTTTAGCTGTACTCATTCCAGCTAAACCACCACCAACGATAACTATTTTACCAGTTGCACTAGTTGGTGCTTTTTTTGTTTCTTCTTCAGATGCCTGAGCATTTGTAGCACCCATCAACATCCCAGCTCCAGTAAGACCAGCTAACTTCATAGCCTCTCTTCTAGTCATCCCTTTTGATGCTAAATCTTTGTCCATTTCAGATAACATCTTATTTAAATACTTATGATCCATATTTTTCCTTTATATACTTTCATCATTATGCTTACACTACATTATCGTAAAATCATTAAATATAAGATTTAAATAAAAGTAATTTAAGCAAATAGATTAAATTGTGATAGAATTGTTACATTTATTCACGAAAGATTTTCTATATCTTTCGCTTGTTTACTTGAAGTTCTCTGCTATATATTTAGCTAAAGCATCGATTTCTTCCCATGAAAGGTCTCTTAAAGGAGATTTCATTAAAGCACCATAACCATACTTGTTTAGTGGTTGGTAATCTTTTGATTTAATACCACCTCTATATTGCTTAAGTTCTGTTGCTAATGCGTCAGCATTGAGACCTGTAATAGCTTTGTAAGTTATTCTTGAAGAACCAGCGAAGCTAGTCGATTTACCGTCCATACCATGACAACTTGCACACTCTTGTTTATAAATAACATCAGCTTGTGGTGGTAAAAGCATACCAGTCTTGTAGATTGGTGTACCGCCTGCTGCGAACAAAGTAACACTAGCTACTAGGACAGAAAGAATTATTTTTTTCATTTTGAACCCTCAAAAAATTAAATTTATGTGTTATTATAATCACAAAAATCTTAAATAACCTAAAAAATATCTTGTCTTTAGAAGTTTTTCACATATAATGTTACTTTATAGCTTATTCTTTTGACTTTAACTCAGCATAGAGTGTAGTACAAGCCTTAATATCTTGTCTACTTGGTACAGTTCGAATAGACAAATAAGATATTTCACCTTTTGCGTTTATGCGTCTTAATGCTGTAGCATATACCCAGTAACAATCCTTATCTTTTCTAAGATTTTTAACTATCCCTGTCCAAAACCCTTTTGCCCTAATGTCATCCCATAAACCTTTAAAAGCTATACGTGGCATATCTGGATGTCTGACTATATTGTGAGGTTGACCTATAAGTTCTTCTAAAGTATATCCAGCAATTTCACAGAAAATATCATTTGCGTAAGTTATAATACCGTATTCATCTGTTTCGCTTAGTATAAATGCATTGCTTGGAAATATCCACTCATCTGTACCCTCTTTTTTCTGTATACCTTTCATGATGCACCTACTCCCTTTTTAATTATTGTAATATTTTAAAACTCCATCTAAACTTGAACCCATATTTAATACTAACATATCAGCTAAAACTAAGGCCATCATCGACTCACATACTATTGTCCCACGAATAGCTACACAGGGGTCATGTCTTCCTTTTAAAGAAAAGTCCACCTCTTTGTTTGTAGTTGTAACTGTGTGCTGTTCTTGAAAGATAGATGGTGTTGGCTTAAAGTATACATTCATAATGATATCATCACCATTACTTATACCTCCAAGTATCCCGCCCGAGTGATTTGTAAGAAATCCTTTAGAGCGTATCTCATCATTATTTTGAGAACCTTTTGCAGATGAGCTTAAAATTCCATCACCTATCTCTACGGCCTTAACAGCATTTATCCCCATCATAGCATCAGCAAGCACACCATCAAGTTTATAATAAAGTGGTTGACCAAGGCCAACTGGAACTCCTTTGGCTACTACACGAGATACACCACCGACTGAATCATGTGCATTTTTAGCTTTGAGTATCGCCTCTTTTTGTGCATCTTCAACCTTAGCATCAAGAGCATAAATCAAACTATTTTTTGCATATTCAAAATCAAAATCTTGAGATTTGATACCATCTACTTCACATATTCCGCTTTGTATGCTTATCCCTAGCTCTAAAAGCATTAGCTTTGCTATCGCTCCAGCAGCTACCCTAGCTGCCGTTTCCCTTGCAGATGAGCGCCCACCACCACGGTAATCCCTTATACCATACTTATGAAAGTAAGTAAAATCAGCATGCCCCGGGCGAAACACATCTTTTATGTTAGAATAGTCCTTAGACTTTTGGTTTGTATTGTAAATGACCATTGCGATTGGTGTACCTGTACTCACTCCTTCGAACACACCACTAAGTATCTCAACTTTATCAGCCTCTTTACGAGCTGTTTCAAACTCACTTTTTCCAGGTTTTCTGCGATCTAACTCACTTTGAATATACTTCTCATCTATTTTCAGTCCTGCAGGGACACCATCAAGCAAACAACCTAAAGCTGTACCATGAGATTCTCCAAATGTAGAAAACTTTATCTTTTGTCCGAAACTATTCACTTTTACACCTCTGCATTTTTTAACATATCAAGGGCTATTTTAGCACTTTCTTGTTGCGCTATTTTTTTACTTTTACCAATCGCACGAGCATACTCTTTTCCATCAACCAACACTGCTACTTCAAACTCTTTTTTATGGTCAGGTCCACGAGAAGCAATAACTTCATAATGTGGGATAACACCAAACCTAGCCTGTGTTAATTCTTGCAGTGCTGTTTTGAAATCTTTAAACAGATCATTTAGAGAGATGCTTTCATAATTTTTATCTATTAAGTCAAGCGCTATTTCTTTAGTAGCTTCCAAACCTGACTCTAAGTATATTGCTCCCATTATAGCTTCAAAAGCATTCGATAATAAGGATGATTTTTCTCTACCACCATTGTTTTCTTCTGCCTTTGACATCAAGATATAGTCACCTAACTTTAAATAAAGTGCCAACTTATAAAAACCATCCTCATTGACAAGGGATGCTCTTATTTTAGAAAGTTTTCCTTCATCTGAACCTGGAAATTTTTTATATAAAAACTCCCCAACAATAAGGTCTAGCACTGCATCTCCTAAAAACTCTAAACGCTCATTATCGTAGGGCTGTTTATTACTTTTATGTGTCAGCGCTTCGGTAATGAGCTTTGGTGCTTTAAATGTATAATTTAAAGTTTCTTCTAGTTTTCCTATCTCTTTAGCCATTGTCCTTTTCCTTGTTTATAATTTTGACTTAACCATTTCGGCATAATCCCGAGCTAGTTTATCACATCTTTCATTTTCTTCATGCCCATCGTGGCCACGTACCCATGTAGCTTTTACCTTATGTATAGCGGAAACTTTTATATACTCTTTCCATAAATCAACATTTTTGACTTTTTTAAAATCCCTTTTTATCCAAGAGGATAACCATTCATTAATCCCTTTAACAACATAAGATGAGTCAGAGATTATCTCAACATTACACGGCTCTCTTAAAGCACGTAGACCTTCTATTGCAGCTAGAAGTTCCATACGATTATTTGTCGTATGTTCCTCTCCTCCAACTATCTCTTTTTCTTTATCACCAAAGCGAAGTACGACGCCATAGCCACCTGGTCCAGGATTACCAAGAGCACTTCCATCACAAAAAAGATTTATTTTCTTCACTCTCTATCCTTGCATGACTTTTTACTAAAGAGATGTCAACACCTACTGTATCAATAGCATGACATGATGAGCATCTATGAAACGAAAATGGAAACACTTGCTTACAGTTATCACATATATACTCAAAACTTAGTGTAGCGTTAGACTTGTTATCTAAGTTTATCAAAACATCAAGTTCAAAAACACCACTTTTACTTACATCTTTGATATCACCACGAGCTGTATACAACTCTTTTAAAAAGCTATTTTGTGAAATTATATCTAAATCTAATTTCGCAGGATCTACTAACCATAGTATATCTATCAACAAAAAAGACTTAGATGCATCAAAATTTTTCCAAGCATACTCTGGATCGACTCTAAAAAGATACTCAAAAACCATATAAGTCAAGTCACCATCTTGTTTATAGATGTCCAAAAGCTGCGCAGTTTTCTTCTCTACATCTATACTATGGTCGTTCAACAATTTCATAGCACGAAGATAATGTGCATCAAGTACTATATCGTGCTTCAATTCATCCAATGGCTCTAAGACTTCAAAAGCAGAATCAAAATCCCTCATATACTCATATACTAAAAGCAAGTAGCGAAGTGCTTCTGGTGTACGAGGATTATTTTTGAGCATATTCAAAAAGATTTGTTTTGCACGTTCTAAAAATCCAGCTTTAAAATATGTACGACCAAGTAAAAATAAAATCTCTCTTGAGTTGCTAGCATTGTTTATTTTAAGAAGTTCATTATAAATCTCTATACTTTTTTCAAAATCTCCATTTTTAGCATAAAGCCCCGCAAGCAATATCCAAGATTTTTCGCTTAAATTTCCCTCTGAAACGAGTGATTGCATCTCTTTGGTAGAGGGGGTCTGTCTTAGGTCTTTTAAAAACTTATCGAGTGATTTTAATTTTTCTTTGTTGAGATACTTTGTCCACCAATATAAAGAAATACTAATTATGAAAACTAAAACAAAAAATATAATAATTCCAAAAAGAGGGTCACGAAACTCTATAAAAAATGTATTCATTATTCGTAAACCACCACGCCATAATCATCTTTTAGTTTATAAAATGCACTCGAAGTCACTAAGTCTAAATCTTTGATACGCCCTAATTGGACGATAGAGTTTTTTGGTACTAATATTCCGTTTTCTCGGAAAAATTTTTTAATGTTCACAAACTTAACATCCTCAACAAACTTATACTCAAACTCACGAAAAAGTTTCATCTTTTCATAAGAGAAGATATGTTCATTTACGTGAAGTTGATCAGAAGCGAATTTTATGGGAAGGTGTCCAGACAAGTCTGTAAGAAGTTCTTGAACATGCGCATGCTTATTAGGTAAAGTATTTTTTTGAACAAAAACATACTTATTGTTCAATTTTATATTTGGGGTGTCTTTCCAAAACTTATAGGCTGGGTTGCTTATGCCTAATTTTGATGAAACCTCTTTCCAAAGCCAAAAGGAGTTTAAAGTATTTGGTAAATAAGACATCAAAAACTCCTCTGAAATTTATATCACCTATTATATAGTTTTTTTTTATATAGTTTTATTAAATAAGTGTTATAATATTTTATGGACTATAAAACTATAGAAGATGAAGTATATCAATTTTGCGCTATATATTTTGATGACATTGCAGGTGTGGCTGAAGACAATGCTAACTTTATAGAGGATAACAACTTACGTATCCCTAAAGAAAACTATTCAATCCTCAATCCATTTCTGCAAAAAACACTCAAAAACTTTAAGATTCTTGACCAAACTTTCTGCACATCTACTCTAAGTAAGCTAAGTCATGACTTAGAGTACCTCTCTGAACTCTATAGTGGTGTAGTAAAAAAATCTCAAGATACACTTAAAATTTTTGAATCAAAGTTTATCCCCTCCTCCCCTACACTGACAAACTTTGCCAAAGCCATCCTTGATTTTGCAGAACTTCCGGACAAAACATCTGAGGAGATTCTTTATCTTAAAAAAATGAAAATAGATTACCCTAAACTAAAGGAAATTTTTTATACCATATTTGAAGAGGTATTTACTGATGATAAAAAGCATCACCTCCTTTCCTTAAAAAGTGGGATAAATACAAAAGCGTACTATTTTGACAAACTTTTATGGAAAGAAGCTGATGCTTCTCTCATTATAGTTAAACATTTTCAAATAAGAAAATTAGATGGAAAGTTAAATACAAAAGATTATATACTCTTTACAACAGCTCTTATGCGACCATACACAGATGAGTATAGATATCTACAAAAATGCCTAAAGGTTTTTAAATGAGTGATACAGTTGAATACTTAGTAGAAGATATAGAAAAATTTTTACGTATCAATGAAGAAGAGATAGAGGAACAATCTAAAAGCTTAACTAAGCTCTTAAGTGTAGCCGACAAAATAAAGATTTTTAAGAACATAGACTCTCTTGATTTGCGTGCCATTGTTTATGATGTACAGTTTGAGCGGTATCAGCTCAAGGATTATGTAGTAGAACAAGGCCAATCTAAAAAAGAAATTTACTACATCATAGATGGAGAATGTCAAGTTTTTTTCAACACCACGCGTATAGGTACACTACGTCCAGGGGATGTGTTTGGTGAAGCAGGCGCAATTTTTGGTACAAAAAGAGGGGCTACCGTCGTCTGCGCGACCAAAAAAGCTACACTTCTTTCTTTTAAAATAGATGAGGAAAATATAGATTTTTGTGCACCTGCACTTGCGGCACTTTACAAAAACCTTGCTTTTGAAATCAACACTAAACTTGATGATCTCAATAACTTAGCAGCTACTAAAAAATAGCTGTTACCATTTTAGTGACAACAAATCCACCAACAACCAGCCATACAAACATAGCACCTGCTGTGTAGAGTGGTGCAAGTCCAAGACCTTTAAACTTTGCAAAAATAGTACCCATACCTAAGGCAGTCATAGCCATTGTCAGCAAAAATGTATCTATTTGGTTTACAACACTCACTATATCTTGGGGTACAAGTTGCAAAGAGTTAAATCCTGCCATACCTACAAAATATACTGCAAACCAAGGGATAACTAATTTGACAGTACCACCACTCTGTGCACCACTTTTTTTAGCTGAATATGCTAGGTATAGACCTAATACAATAAGCATTGGTGCTATCATGATAACTCTTGTCATCTTCACAATAACCGCAGAATTTGCCATCTCAACAGGTGCCCCAACAACAGAAGCGGGAACCGCAACTACTTGAGCAACTTCATGTATAGTCCCACCTACATATATACCAAATTCTTGAGGAGACATATGTAAAAATCCAGTAGCAGGTTCTATGATAGATGCATAAAGAACTGGGTATAAGAACATAGAGATTGTCCCAAACAGTACAACCATAGATACAGCTACTGCTGTTTTATGTGGTTCAGCTTTTAAAACTGGCTCAGTTGCTAAAACTGCTGCAGCTCCACATACTGCCGCACCAGATGCAGTAAGGATGGAAGTATCTTTTTCCATTTTAAATACTTTATAACCTAGGTAAGAACCAAGTATCAAAGTAGAACTTAACATGATAAGTGAGACCATAAAGCCACTCATCCCTACCTCAGCAATCTGCTGAAATGTTATGCGAAAACCATAAAACACTATGGCAAAACGAAGAATTTTTTTACCACTAAAAGTGATACCAGCATCCCACTCACGAGGAAATTTGTTATGTAGTGTGTTGGCATAAAATATACCCATAACTATACCCACTACTAATGGCGATATACCGAGTGTGCTTACTGCTGGAATGTTTGAAACCATAGTTGCTGCTGCTGCAAATATTGCAACAAATATAATCCCACTGAATGTACCCTGTCTTTTTTCTTTTGAAAATGGCATGTTTAAACCTTTATAAATAAGCGCGAATTGTAGCAAAAGATATTAAACCTTCTGCTAACTAGCACTATAACTGGTCTACAGCTGTATGCATTATAGTTTCTTTTATTCCTGAGCCAGTACCCTCATAAAGAGTATTGTTAATTAGCTCATTACTCAAAAACCCTTTATAAAACTTATGGATAGGCTTATAAGTAAAGCTTTTAAACAATATTGGTTTTATATATGTTCTAGGCCAGTAAAACTGTAAAAGAATAAAAAGGCTAAGCGTAAACATGATAAAAAACTCTAAACCTGAAAAAATTGCTGCGATATACTTACTTTGATGCCTTAAGTAACTCTCTAAAAATTCTTTATAGGCTAATTCTAAGATAAACATCGCTATAAAATAAAGTCCGAAAACCAGAACAAAACCTATAAGTATCAAAACTCCAAATGTCTCTGCTTTTAGTATATGAACTTTTGTTAGCCACATACCAAGCGTTAAACCATACTTCGATGAAATGGCAACTCCAGCTATGAGTTTAACTATTTCATATATCTTACTTAGATTGCCATGTTTATAACCATAATAAGCGCCATACACAACTACTAAAATTAAGATGAAGTCAAAGATTATTATCACTTTGCATTCTTAATTAGGTCAGAACGAGGATATGTAAAAGTTGAGTTTCTCAACACAAGCACCTTCTCTTCATGCCCAAGAGCATAAGCGCGGATTGTTATAGGTATCACTGTGTCATGTCTAGCATCATTTACTAACATCTCAGTTGTTCGAAGTACGACTATTTTTTTCTTTTTGACACCTGGGACTACTGTAAAGGCTTTGCTAGGTTTAGCTATAGTGATTTTACCCTCCATGCCCTTTGGTGCTATAACCTCAAAGAAAAACTTCATTTTTTCATTTTCTGTATTTTGCAGTAAAAACTCATAAGCATTCTCAACTATCACATTGTCTGCCTTTTTATGAATAGAATAGAGACGATTTTCTTTGTTGATATTTAAAAGCATATGCTCTTTTGTACTTCCCATAACACCAAGTGCTATCATGATCCCAACAAGCAAAACTATATAAGCAATGATTTTAGTCCTAAAGAATTTTGTCTTACCTTTTTGATCTATGATCTCATAATCACTTGACCAAGTTATAAGTGAAGGTTTTCCAAGTTTACCCATAACAGTAGTACAAGCATCTACACACTCTAAACAGTTGATACACTCTAGTTGAAGACCCTTACGTATATCAATATGCGTTGGACATACTGTCACACAAGACTCACAAGCTGTACATTCAGCATGTTCACCCTCTCGTGATTGTATCTCTTTTTGAGATTTACTTGGAAGCTTCTCTTTGTGTTCATCATAGATACTACCTCCACGATGTGGGTTATAAAGTGCCATAACTGTATGCTCATCATAAAGCACAGATTGAATACGACTGTATGGGCATACATAGATACAGTAGTCCTCTTTAAGTTTTACTATATCATAGACTAAAAATAGTGCCGTAAAAAGAAGTATCCCAAAAAGGGTAGTATGCTCCATAGGATTAAGAAGATATGCAAAAAAGTCTTCAGGCGGCACAAAGAACCATAAGAAGTTGGCACTAGCAACTAGTGCTAAAAGAGTCCATAAAAGTACAGCAACCACTTTTTTAACTTTATTTTCGCTAAGCGACATATCTGGTTCTTGTTGTTTATTTTTAATGCGTTTGCGCATACCAAGAAGTTTTGTTTCTATAAGATCACGGTAGATGACACGAAAAATAGTCTGAGGACATACCCAGCCACAAAATACACGTCCACCCATAACCGTCATACCAAAGATACCTAAGAAAAGTAACATCAGAACAAAAGGCATCAGGTAAAGCTCTTGCATATCATACTGAATAAAAGCGAGATGAAGTTTTAGCTTATCAAAGCTTAATAAAAAGAAGTGATTCCCCTCAATAGTCAGCCAAGGCAAGACTAAAGAGAAGATGGTCATAAAGATGAAGAAGTAGTAACGCTTACCTCTCCAAAGCTCAGTGAGTTTAAAAGTTGTTTTTTTCATAATTAAATCCCTACAATTCAAAGTTAGTGAATTATAACGAAATAATTATAAAACCTTTATTATAAATTCAAATTATGTTTATTATAACTTAAAGTTTATTACCAACCGATACCAATTTGTGCCATATATCTTCTGTCTGCTACAGAGTTATCAGCAGTTCCAATATCTTCTTGATATGTAGTTGCGTTAATTTTAAAGATAAACAACTCCATATTTACACCAGCCGTATAAGCGCCCTGATAGAGACCACCACTAAGCGCTAAAGAAAGTAACCAAGTATCAAGTACACCAGCTTGAACACCTAAGCGAAGTTTTTTCATTGGGTCACTTACATCATAATCAACCCATGTTACTGGATCTGACGATGTGTCATAAAGACGTAATTTATTTGCTTCAAGTAAATCAACATAATCAACCGCAAGAACAAATTTATCTAAAATAGGTAACTCTGGAGTAATCGAAAAACCTATGTTTAGCGTAGTTGGTTGACCACCATAGATACCATCCATATCCATAGTACCTATATCCATAACACTAAATCCAATCGCAGGATGCCAATAAGAATCTACCCAAGGATGATAATTTACACCCAAATCAACACCAAATCCAGTTGCTTTTTTCTCAAATTTATTTTGAAGAGTTGCTTGAACATCGTCTGAAAGTAGGTCGTTAATTGTTAATCCACCTTCATAAGATTGTAAAGAGATATATTTAGCACTTATACCTATGTCAAGACGACCAAACTCTGTCTCGTATGGTTTTGCAAAACCAACTACAGCCCCTCCATAACCTCTAGAACTTGTAACAAGGACATCAGTACCGCCATTAGTGTGAGACATATAGTTAGCATCTGTTGCTGCTAATATACCAATACTCCATGCTATTCCATCAGAATTTTTAGATAACGAAGTATAGTTATCTACCCCAAGGTGAAAGGGTTGTCCATTATACTGTTGTAAAACAGCGAGCATATCAGAAGCTCCACCATCTGCAGCGCTAGTATCTACACTATCCATATCATCTATAAATTGTTGCACCTCTGCCGTAGCACTTACACCTACGTTTAATAAATCAAACACAAAACCATGCTCTTTTTTTATATTTGCCAGTCCAGCAGGATTTGAAAACACTGCTGTAGAATAAGCACCAACAGCAACATTTGCTCCACCCATACCCATAATACGCGGGTCTTTATAGAGACTAGCTTGTTCAGCGTAAAGTGCAAACAAAGATGTAGTAGCACCTAAAAGTGCTAAAGACAATATTTTTTTACTAATTAAGTTTTTCATAATCTACCAACCTTCTATATTCTATCTAAGAGAGCTTGCATCTCTGAATCACTTATTGTTCCGTTAAAATCTGTATCAACATCATTTTTTACATCTTGAACATTAGACTTTAAGTCAGTTGGAGCAGCTCTAAGAATAAAATTAAAAGCATCATTTGCTATACCAGATAAAGCAGTTAAATCTGCTGCTGTAGGTGGATTAGAGGTTTCGTTTAGAACAATCATAAACTTAATGATATATGCTAAGCCGAGTTTTAATTTTGTATCATCTACTCCATAGTCAGCAGCAGTAGCTAAAGATGGTGCTAATGTAGTGATACCATCTATTTGTTCATAATAAGTAATCGCTGTCTCAATGTCAGCTAATTGTGTAGAACTCACACCACCACCAATTACGCTATCTTTAAAAGCTGTTAAGTTGTCCGTGCTAGCTGTAGTCGAAGTAGAAGCTTGGATATCAATAATAATATCTGTTAAACTAAAACCTGCTTTTCCCATATATGCTGATGCTAAGAGAAGATTATCATCATCAGTTCTTTGTGAAGCCGCTTTTGCTTCAAGAGCAGATATCGCAGCAGCATAATCCCCACCATCTATTGCAATTTGCGCAGAAAGTTGACTATCACCCACACTATCTGTCTCACCACACCCACTAAACATTAACGCCGTCGCAACTAAAGTTGTTGCTATAATCTTTTTTAACATAATAACTCCTTTGTTATTTAAGTCTCCTATTATAGCTATATAATTCTTAAACAAAAAATAGGTTTGGATTTTACAAAGTGTAATTTATGTTACAAGATGCTATTATTATATTAATAATTTAGATTCCATATCCAGTTTGAAATGACCAGATAACAACAAAGAGACCTCTATATGCTTAATACTAAAGACTATATACTTCAAACCATTACAACCCGTCCACTTATCATAGATGGTGCACTTGGTACACAACTGCAACAACGCGACGATAAAATCCCAAAAGAGGCTTGGGAGGGCAATGAAGGGTGCAATGAGTTACTAAACGTAACAGCACCCGATATTTTACGTGAAATAGCATCTGCTTACCTTACTTCTGGAGCTGACCTCATCACCACAAACACCTTCGGATCATTTTCTTGGGTCTTAGATGAGTACGATATCGGCTCGCGTGCCTATGAGCTCACAAAGGCTGGAGCGAAGCTCGTTAAAGATGCTTGTATAGAGTTCTCAACGCCTGAACATCCTCGTTTTTGTCTTGGCTCTGTTGGACCTGGAACAAAACTTCCTTCACTTGGACACATCACTTACGATGAGATGTACGAGGGCTATACTGAGTTTTGTAAGGCACTCATAGATGGTGGTGCAGATATATTTTTACTTGAAACTGCGCAAGACCCCCTGCAGATAAAAGCAGCACTTCATGCTTGTACCCAAGCCAACAAAGAGATGGATGCGCAACTCCCTATTATGGTTTCTGTAACCATAGAGTTAAGTGGTACTATGCTCATAGGGACTGATGCCCAGACTATAGCTACTATCTTAGAACCATTTGACATTTTAAGTCTTGGTTTTAACTGTGGAACTGGACCCCAACAAGTTTTAAAACATGTAAAAACACTCAGTGAAGTCTGGCATAAACCCATAAGTGTCCACGCAAATGCAGGACTCCCTCAAAATCGTGGTGGTTATACCTACTACCCTATGGGACCCGATGAGTTTGTAGCCCAACAAGAGAAATTTTTAGACTATGATGGTGTAAGTTTTCTTGGTGGATGTTGCGGAACTACACCTCAACATATTCGTGCATTAGTTGACAAAGTAACAAAAGTAAAACCAAAAGAAGCAACAGGCTCACATCCTACAAGTTGTGCCTCACTTTTTAATACCGCTACACTCAAACAAGAACCAGCACCACTCCTCATGGGTGAACGCTCAAACGCAACAGGCTCTAAAGCTTTTCGTGAACTTCTTTTAGCTGAAGACTACGAAGGCACTCTAAGTGTAGCACAACAACAAGTGCGTGCAGGCGCTCATGTTATAGATGTCAATGTCGGCTTTGCAGGTCGTGATGAAACAAAAGATATGAACGCTGTTATGGGTATGTATAACCAAAAAATCGCTCTTCCACTTATGCCAGACTCTACTCAAACAAGCGGACTAGAAACAGCCCTTAAAAACATAGGTGGTAAACCTATACTCAACTCCGTAAACCTTGAAGATGGAGAAGAAAAGTTCGACTCCGTTTGTGCATTAGCTAAAAAGTTCGGAACAAGCCTAGTTTGCTTAACCATAGATGAAATTGGAATGGCAAAAACAGTAGAAAATAAACTTAAAGTTGCAGACCGCATCATAGACTTAGCTACCAACCGACATGGCATCAAAAAAGAAGATTTAATCTTTGATGTCCTAACTTTCACACTTGGAAGTGGCGATGAAGAGTACTGGGATGCTGGTATAAACACCATAGAAGCTATACGTGGATTACGAAAAAAACATCCTGAAGTAAGTGCAACTCTAGGTCTGTCTAACATATCATTTGGACTAGATAAAGATGCACGTCCATACTTAAACTCTATGTTTTTGCATCACTGTATACAAGCAGGTTTAACCTCAGTTATCATCAATGTAAAACACATCATTCCCATCAATAAAATAAGTAAAATTGATCAAGAGATATGTGATGACCTCATCTTTAACCGAAAACCAAAAGGCGAAGCTCTTTTTACTTTTATAGAACATTTTTCATCAAAAGAAGCAATCGATAACGATGCAGTAGATGAAGAATACCTAGCGATGTCTACAGAAGAAAAAATCGCAAAACTACTTATGGATGGTGATAAAGAGCGTATGATACCTCTAGTTGAAGAGGCTCGCCAAACCATAAAACCTGAAAAAATCGTAAATGAAATTCTCATAGACGCTATGAAAGTAGTAGGAGAACTCTTTGGGTCTGGACAGATGCAACTCCCTTTTGTCCTCCAATCTGCCGAGACTATGAAAAAAACAGTGGACTACCTCAACCCTTACCTACCAAAGATAGAAAAAACTGTAAACACCACTTTGGCACTAGGTACTGTAAAAGGTGATGTGCATGATGTTGGTAAAAATCTTGTAGATATCATTTTAAGTAACAATGGCTTTAAAGTAAATAACCTTGGCATAAAAGTTGAGCTAGACCAGTTCGTCCAAGCTACAAAAGATGGGCATATATCTGCCTTTGGCATGAGTGGACTTCTTGTTAAATCAACACAAGTTATGCAAGAAAATCTAAAAGCTTTAAAAGAAGCTGATATAAAAATACCAGTACTTTTAGGTGGAGCTGCTCTTACTCGCACATTTATAGATGAGTACTGTCGCCCTTTTTATGATGGACCTATCTTTTACTGTAAAGATGCTTTTGATGGGGTAACAGCGATGAGTCGCATAGAAGCAGGCAACTTCGATACAGACCTCCATGGTAAAGAAAATGAAGAAAAAATATCGAAACCCAAAGAAAATGTAGTTATTCCTCCATTTTCAGAACTTAAAATGCCTGAGCGTGATGTCAAAGTACCTACCCCACCGTTTTGGGGAAGAAGAGAGATAAAGCTTAGCGAGACACAAATAGAAATGGCATTTCAATGGCTCAACCATAAGATACTTTTCAAATCTCGTTGGGGTTATAGCTCTAAGGGCATGACAAAAGAGGCATATGAAAAGCAACTCGATGAAGTTGTTTGGCCAGCTTATGAAAAACTCAAAGCGCAGTTTATAGATGAGAAACTGTTTGAGCCAACTATCATTTATGGTTACTGGCCATGTAGAAGCGATGACAATACTTTACTCATCTTTGATGAGAGTGAGGGTTACCACTCAGAGTCTGAAGTAAATCGTGAGCCATTAAAAGATGTCATGGGGCGTGCAAGAGAGAAGTTTACATTTCCAAGACAAAGAAAAGCACCACACCGTGCTTTAAGTGACTTTTTTCATGCGGACAGACATGATGTTTTAGCTCTTTCATGTGTAAGTGCTGGAGCTAAGCTAAGTGATGCTGAGCGTACCATCATGGATGCTGGAAACTATACTGAGTATTATCAGTTTCATGGACTTGGGGTTGAGTTGGCTGAGGCATTGGCTGAGATTGCACATAAGCAGATTCGACTTGACTTAAACATAAGTGATAACGAGGGAAGTAAACTCAGCGATGTGCAGATGAACAAGTACCAAGGAAGCCGCTATAGTTTTGGTTATGCAGCTTGTCCGGACTTAGAATTAAACCGTCCACTTTTTAACCTGCTCAAGCCTGAAGAGTTTGGCATAGAACTTAGTGAAACTTTTCAAATCCATCCAGAACAAAGTACATCAGCCCTCATAGTCTACCATCCAAAGGCTAGCTACTACAATGTCTGATGTTCATATCTACGCA
>JALSLR010000020.1 GCA_026988245.1 Sulfurimonas sp. | reverse complement strand
CAAAAAGATAGTAGCTCGTTTTAAAAGTGCCTGCTTTAGAACATTGGCAAATGGAAATACTGATTTTACAATTATGACAGATGAGTTTGTAATAACAGGTAGAATCACCATAATAGAGAGTGTAAAGGCATGAAACATAGGTAAAAATACCAAGAATCTATCTTTTTCATCTATCTTAAATGCTTTTTGTCCGCTAAATGTATTTGAGAGTATATTACGGTAACTAAGCATCGCTCCTTTTGGTTTACCTGTTGTTCCCGAAGTGTAAACTATACATGCCAAATCATCAAGCTTTGGAGAATTCATAAGTTGTTCATGTACTTCATTTGTGTTTGTAATCTCTGCAAAACTATAATTGTTCTCATCCAATCCATCGTACTCTTCAACCCAAATAATTTTTTCTACTGCAGTGCTGTCTAAAAGGTTTTTAGTCTCTTGTGAAAACTTTGCAGAACTAATTAGCATTTTTGCTTCACAATCACCTACAATATACTCAAACTCTTCATGCTTTAAAAAAGTGTTGATAGGGACTGCAATAGCCCCTATCTTTGTAACTGCAAAGAGCGATATCATAAACTCTTCTGAGTTGCTCACAATAAGAGCAACTTTATCACGACTTTTAACGCCACTAAACTCTAAAAACCTAGCAAAAGTATCAATCTTCTTTTTGAAATTAAGATTACTTAACTTCTTATCTTCAATAAAAATAACTGGTCTACTAGAACTCACCTTAGCATTATGCTCAATCGCTTCGTAAAAGTTTTGATATCTATACTCTATCATCTATTTTCCTTAGAATTTGTACTTAAAAGAGGCTGTTAGCAGGTGAGCACCGCCATCACTAAATGTACCATCTGGTGCCACACTCGTTAAAGATGTTCTATTGTGTACCGTTACCTCATCTTTAGAGTCGTATAGATACGATAGACCAATTTTTATCTTTTTATTTAACTTATACTCAAATCCAAGAGAGTATAATTTTGCGTCACTATCTGGAAGCTCGAAACCCAAAACAACATCAGGAGCTGGTGATTCATCTATTGCGAATCCTGCTAAAAGTTTCAATTTTTCATTGTATTGATGGGTTACGCCTATGCGAAAAGCACTAGTATCTTTCCAGTTTCTAGGAATTGGGTTATCAAAAGTTGGCACTAATATGGCTGGAATTGGGCTTACATAGTTAAAATCTAATTGCTTATATTTTGACCAATATGTTCTATCATATTCAAGTTCCACTGTAGTCTTTTGATTAAATGTATAACTAATAGCAAAGGCTAAAACTGCAGGCAATGGCACCTCTACACTTGCACCTCCGTCATATACTTTAGTTCCGTTTAAATATAATTTTGCATTTCCTTCTTCATTTATATCTACATTTGACCTATATGTTAAAGCTATGTTTGACTCTTTTGTAGGTTTGTATGATAAGGCTAAATTATAACCAAACTCTATAGTGTTACCCTTTAAATCCCTTTGCACATCTGTACCCAATCCTGATGCATCACTTCTCACAATTCCATCACTATAAATAACCCTTAAACCACCACCTATAGAGAGTTTAGAATTTATAGCATAAGATACAACAGGATTAAACTCTATAATCTTCAATGTAAATTCTTGAGCTGATGCCATTTGATAGGCTGACTCCCATCTCTTCGAAAGTCCTCCTGGAGCTGTTATACTCAAACCATACCTAAAGCCACTATAGTCTTTAGATGTCAAAAATGTAGTAGGAACATAAAAATTCTCATTTTTTGATTTTGCATTAAATGCTGGATTAGCACTATCTGTATAAGTTACAGAGGGAAGATTTATATATGTAAATGAAAACTCTAAAAGGTGACTATCCTCGTTAAAACTCATATTTGCGGGATTATAGTATGAACTGTCTGCTCCGTTAGCATTTGCCACATATGCTCCACTAAGAGCTGTACTACTTGAGGATTGCTCTGGTATCCTCCATCCACTTGCCATTAGCATACTGCTCGCAATTAAGCTCATTGTTGTAATTTTTAATATTCTATTTTTCATTGTATAGCTCCACTTCTAATATCTGAAAACCATTTTGTTGCCATGCCATAAGCAACACTTCCGCATCTTTGATGAACAAAAGGTGTTGTGATAGTTGCAGCAGGTATATAACTAGTTGGAATAGGAGACAAAGTAACACTTGTTGCTCCATTTGCCGACATTTGACCATAAGCTTTTTGTGAACTAATCGCAAATGGTATTATCTCATCATCCAGACAATGTATGATATTCATTTTCATCTTTGGAGTCCAATCATATACACTGTTTTGCTCAAACTCTTTTTTTAATTCATTATTTACATTATTAAAATAGTCGTCTAGAAATGTAGATTTAAAAAGCTCGTTCGCATAATGAGTATTAAATCCGTAATCTCCGTTTACAACATCTGCCAACCCAAGGGCCGCATGTATAGGTACAGAATCATAATCTCCTCCAAAAAGGTCTATGCTATTAAATACATCTGGCTTTACAACCATATCGCTAATATTGATATCATAAGCCTTACTGTAAGAAGAGGTAATTTCTGCTAAAAATGCAGGATATACCATAGGAGTATTTGTCTGCAAATCAGCATCTGCTAAAGCTTTTATGTCATAAGGTCCGGCCATCGGGACAACACCTTTTAGCTTAAACTCTGAACTATACTTATCTTGTATCTCTTTTGCCAAAGCCATAGTTACATAACCACCCTCAGAGTACCCACTAAGATAGAGTTGTCCATTGTACAAAATATTATTATTCGTCATATATCTAATGCTCGCACGAATCATATCCAATGATGCCTCAGTTGATTTTTTCATTATGTATGGATGGACTTCACCTTTTGAATCTCCAAATCCTAAATAGTCTGGAGCTATAAAAGCAAAACCAGCATAACCGCTCATCAAAAGTGCAGTTGGATAGTAGTGCAAAGCCTCCTCTACTTTCGTGGGTGCTTCACTATCTAAAAAAATCGTTCCATGATTATCACATACAGCTGAAATTGAGAAAGATTTACCAATGCTAGCTAAATAACTCTTATAAGCATCAGTTGGTGTTGGTACAACCAACAGACCTGAAGCATTTACAGCATCTCCTTTTATATTTGTTGTGCCATATGTTATCCTTACTGCTTTATATGCAAAAGCATTTGTTGCATTTGCGTCTATTTTTGCTTTTATAATATTTAGCATATCAGAGGCATTAATATCATCCAAAACTTCTGAACTAATAAGATTACTCCCAACTGCATTTGTACCACTATTTCCCTCGCCACCGCAACCACTAAGAAGCACAGTAAAAGATACTGCAATACTTAGTAAGAAAAGTCTAAAGACTCTATTCATATTATCTCCTAATAAATTATTTTTTCATAAAACTATAAAGTAGCTCAATCTCTTGAGCCCATATAGTGTCATCTATAGTTTCTAGCACCATTGGTATGTCGTCTATCCTATCATCATTCATGATAAGTTTAAATGGTTCAAGTCCTAGTTTTCCCTCTCCGATGGAGTGATGTCTATCTTTTTTACTACCAAGATCTGGCTTTGAATCATTCAAATGCATACCCATAAGGTGCTCGAATCCGATTATCTTAGCAAATTTATCCCAAGTTTCATTATATGTTTTTTCTGACCGAAAGTCATAACCTGAAACAAAAAGGTGACAAGTATCGATACAGACGCCTACTCTAGCCTTGTCTATTGAATTATCTATCAAATACCCTAAGTGTTCCAATTTGTAACCTAAATTGCTTCCTTGACCTGCAGTGTTCTCTATAACAAGCTTTACACCCTCTGTTTGACGAAGTGCTTCATTCATAGACTCGCTTATAAGCTCCAAGCAGTTCTCTTCACTTATCTCTTTTAGGTGGCTTCCTGGGTGAAAGTTTAGGCGGTCTAGTCCCAAAAGTTTACATCGCTCTAACTCATCTACAAATGCATTAAACGATTTTTCTCTTTTTTCTGGGTCTGGATGCCCTAAGTTGATAAGGTAGCTATCATGAGGGAGAACATGTTTTGGTAAAATCTCTGCTTTTTCTAACTCTTCTTTAAATTTTGAAATTATCTTCTCTTCAAGAGGTTTGGCACTCCACTGTCTCTGGTCT
>JALSLR010000019.1 GCA_026988245.1 Sulfurimonas sp. | reverse complement strand
GTTTAAAGTTAACATATAATTTTAACATAAGTACACTCTGTTTTTTATAAAATGTAGATTTTGCAATTTTTGTCTTTTGGATACAACTATTTAATCAAACACATTATATATAAAGTAATCTTAAATTCAAACATTAACTATCACAAATAATATTAGTAAAAAATCAATATATGTTTAATAATATGTCAATTTGTCATATTTCCAACTAAAAAGGTAAAAATGCTATAAAGTGCTTAAATATTATGTGTGTGTTAAGTTGATTTTAGAGGGTTTAATACACAAAGTGTGTGTTAATTGTCATATATCTTACTTAACACACAAAATGTAGCTTAAGAGAAAGGGTGTATTATGGAAGTGAAGAAAAAATTATATTCGTTCCCATCGAGGACGATGGGAACGAGAAATGCTAAACTTCCATCATGAATAAATTACTATTACTTTTAAGTTTTGGTGCTGTATTAAATGCGAGTTACTCAAACTGTAAAATGAAAAATAAAAATTATGAAGATGTGTGTGAGAAAGTTGTCAAAAATGGTGTGAGTTACACCTATGCAAATGAGTTTTTACTCTCTTGTGAGAAGGTAAATAAGTTAGATGAAAAATCTTGGAAGTATCTACATCCAGATAAGGTCTTAGTTTTTCGTGGCAATGAAAAAAGAGCAAACAATACTCTCTTGCCCCATGTCCCTCGCATAGTAAGACACTTGAAAAAGTATGCCAAAGTGTATGATTTTACAGAAGCTGAGTTTGGGGTGAACCGTGAGGTAGTAGCTGCGATACTGATGAAAGAGACAGCCCTAGGAAAGATAAAACTCAAACATGATGCCTTTGAAGTATGTAACACTATGGTTCTTAAAACTAAACCTATAACACCGCGTGATAAGTGGCTTTTAAAGATGGGTAAGTCAAACATGGCATCTGTAATAGAGTACTGCTATAAAAAAGCTCTAGAGCCAAAAAAGTGTAATTTACCAAGTTCTTATGCTGGGGCTGTTGGGATTCCGCAGTTTATGCCTAACAGTTTTGTCTATGCGCAAGGGTATAAAACAGACTTAGCTGACCTTAACAAGATGGAAGATGCCATCGTTTCCGCAAGTAAGTTTTTACACACAAAAGCTTCTTTTGATAGCCTTATAGAATGGGAGCGCTTAAGTGACATAGAACTCATAGAGGGAGCCTGGTATGACTATGAACTCAAACATAGAAACTCTTCGCTCGTTTATGAGCGAAACAAGAGAGATAACCACCCTTACAAATGTTTTTTATGTGAAGCTAAGAACTATCAGTACCTCAGAAAGTATGCTAAGAAAATAATGGTGTATAATAACTCATCAAATTATGCCATTGGGGTATTGCGACTTGCTTATGAAAGTCATGTGAAACTAGTTGATAAAAAAGGGGAATAATGTCTGAACTATATATAGGTGTTATGAGTGGTACCTCACTAGATGGCATCGACATATCACTCTGTGAGATAGACGATAGTAGATGTAAAGAGCTACACAGTGCTTATTATAGATATGATGCTAAGATAAAAGAAGATGTTTTAAAGAGCATAGTCTCTTGTGTACGTTTAAAGTCAATAGGTGAACTCAACCATGCACTAGGACGCTCCTACGCTACAGCTATACAAAAGTTTTTAACAACAAACTCCTTAGCATCATCCTCCATCAAAGCCATAGGTCTTCACGGTCAGACACTTTGGCATGAGCCAAATTCAGATACACCTTTTTCTATGCAACTAGGCGATGCTTCTTTAGTTTCTAAGTTAGTAGGTATAGATGTAGTTAGTGATTTTCGCTCAGCAGACATAGCAGTGGGTGGGCAGGGTGCTCCTCTTACTCCAGCCTTTCATAAGTTTATGTTTGATGATGCTAAGAGAAAAACTGCTGTTTTAAATCTCGGTGGTATTGCAAACATAACTCTGCTAGACGATAAACTTTTAGGCTACGATGTAGGTCCAGCTAACATACTCTTAGATGCTTGGATACAAAAAATAAAAAATAAAAAATACGACTCTCGTGGAAAGTGGGCAAAAAAAGGGCAGGTTAACGAAGAACTTCTAGAGGTGTTTTTAGATGAGCCATATTTTAAAAAACCATACCCAAAGACTACTGGTCGTGAACTTTTTAATCTTGATTGGTTAGAGGAAAAACTTTACGGTTGTATGCTCATAGATGTAGATGTCCAAGCTACTCTTGTTGAACTCGGCGTTATCAGCATCACAAACGAATTGAAAAGGTTTACTATTGAAGAGCTCATAGTTTGTGGCGGTGGCGCGAAAAATGACTTTTTTATAAAACGCTTAGAAGAATCCCTCCCAAATGTTAATGTAGTTTTGAGTGATGCTAAGGGTGTAAGTGGTGATTCTCTTGAAGCGATGGCTTTTGCATGGTTTGCAAAAAAACGTGTACACAATGAAGTTTTAGACTTAAAAGATGTCACGGGTGCGAGTAAAAATACACTTCTTGGAGCGATATATGCAAGCGATTAAAGAGTTTTTAGATGGAAGTAGATTTGCGAAGTTTGAGATAAGCCTAGCCTCAGCAGATGCTTCTTTTAGAAGATACTTTAGGCTCACTCTTGCTAATGAGAGTTACATCGTTATGGATTCTTCTAGGGAGCTTAACTCTTTAAAGCCATTTGTAGAGGTGACGCAACGACTACGTGACGCTAAGGTGAATGCTCCACAAATTTATCTACAAGATGTAGCAAAAGGTTTTTTGGTTTTAGAAGATTTTGGTTCTAGTGATTTGCTTGATGTTTTAGATGCGTCTAACTATGAAAAACTTTATAAAATAGCTATAGAAGCAATCATAAAAATGCAAGATGCTGATGCTAAGGGTCTGCCACTCTATGATGATGCTTTTTTAAAGTTTGAGATGTCTTTGATTCAAGAGTGGTTTTTAGAGAGCTACATAGGTATAAACTATGATGCTAAGATGATACAAAACTCTCTTAGCATCATCTCGGATGAAGTGCTAAAGCAACCACAAGGTTTTTTTGTCCATAGGGATTTTCACTCAAGAAACATAATGTACATAGATGAAAAAAATTTAGGCATCATAGACTATCAAGATGCTATGAGCGGGGCTGTAACTTATGACTTAGTCTCACTTTTAAAAGATTTATATGTAGAGTGGAGCGAAGAAAAAATGCAAGAGTTAGCTCTTTACTTTCGTGATGCTAAGGGCTTAGATGTAAGTGATGAAGAGTTTATAAGATGGTTTGACTTTATGGGACTACAAAGACACATAAAAGTTCTTGGCATCTTTGCTAGACTTTATTTGCGTGATGCAAAGGATGGGTACTTAAAAGATTTGCCATTAACGCTTAAGTATGTTGTAAATACCTTAGAAAAATACGATGAACTCAAAGAGTTGCGTAGCCTACTCCTTAGCATCACGCTTCCAAAGTTGAACACATGAGAGCGATGATACTCTCAGCTGGGCGTGGGGAGCGGATGCGTCCACTTACAGATACACTTCCAAAACCGCTACTAGAAGTAAAAGAAAAACCGCTCATTGTTTACCACATAGAAAAGTTAGCAAGAAATGGCTTTAAGACTATAGTTATAAACATAGCGCATCTAGGTCAACAAATCATAGATAGCTTAGGTGATGGCTCTGCTTGGGGTGTTGCGATAATTTACTCGGATGAGAGAGAGAGTGGCGCCTTAGAGAGTGCAGGTGGCATCATAAAAGCTTTACCATACCTTGGTGAGCAGTTCTTAGTGGTTAATGCAGATGTATGGTGTGAAATAGAGTATGATGCTAAGTATAACTTAGGTGGATTCCTCGCTCATCTTATACTTGTTCCAAACCCAGACCATAATCCAAGCGGAGATTTTTTCTACAATGACGCTAAGTATACTTTTAGTGGTATCGGCTACTATGATGCTAAGATGTTTGTGGGTATTGGTGTTAAAAAACAGGCTTTAGCACCAATCCTTAGAAAAAAAATATCACAAGAGAGGATTAGCTTTGAATTATATAGAGGTGTATGGAGAGATATAGGTACACCTCAAAGACTTCATGAGCTTAACAAATCTGAGAGTGTAAAATAAACTGTGTAAACCTTAAAAACTAGATTCATTTGATAAACTAATCAAGTGAATTATTTTAAAGGATTTACACATGAGCTTAATAAACCATGAAGAGTTAAAAAAACAATTAGC
>JALSLR010000018.1 GCA_026988245.1 Sulfurimonas sp. | reverse complement strand
GTTGAGTAGGACTACTGCTTCTTTTGCCATTTTATTTTTCTTCCTTTACTCGTAAACTAACTTCATACATAAACTGTTGCAAAGGCAACATCTCTTCATATATCTTATAGAGTGTATCTATAAGTCTTGTACCATCTTCTATTAGCTTAGGGTTTAGTATTTTGTATGTAGCCATCCCTTTAAACAAAAACAGATAAGAGTGTGCCATGTCTACTTTTGTACCTCTAGGATAGCGTTTATACCCTTTTTCTATAACAGAGTAACCCTTAGACATTAAAGAGTGTAAGATATCATTAAGTTCTTGTCTTTTTTGGGAGTCCATTAGGTATTGTCTATATGCTTCAAGCATAGGTTTTTCAAACCATCGCACCCCAACAGCGACAAAAAGTTCATCGGGCGAAAAATGTAAGTAAAAAGATGAAGTCTGCATACGACTTCCAACACCCTGCCAAAAAATGATACCTATTCGATGTTTCAGCGGAACTTTAATAGCCCCCATACGTCTCGTATCACGATAGATTCGAAAAAGAGATTTATTTATTTTTGGAGCATAGTTGATAGTTGGTTCAAGTGCCATAAGGTGTTCACCAAACTCATCAACAAAAGCACGAGAAGGTTCTAAAATATATTTTTCATATTGATCTCTATGCTCTTCAAACCACTCTTTATTATTATTTTGACGGATTAATTCTAAAAAAGGTAGTGCTTTTTTATTAAATCCGACAAAATCCATACATAAACTACTTTGCTATTTTTCTGTTTCTGAATGCTAAGGCAATAATTACAAAGATAATAGCATACGTAACTGGTACAAAATCAGGGATAGGGACAGGGTCGCCTTTTGCATAAGAGTGCATACCAGCTAAATAATAGTTTACTCCAAAATAAGTCATAATTACTGAAGTATAAGAGAGTAACGAGATAACCGCAAAGTTAAACTCACTATAAATCGCTTTTATAAATCTAATGTGAACAACAACGGCATAAACTAAAATCGTAACAAGTGCCCAAGTCTCTTTTGGATCCCAACCCCAATAGCGACCCCAAGATTCATTTGCCCAGATTCCACCAAGAAAATTTCCAATAGTAAGAAGAACTAAACCAACCATTAAACTCATCTCATTAATCGCATTAAGTTCAATAATCGCTTTTGAAATATGCTTATTGTTGTTTTGAGTTTTAAATATAAAGAGGATAATACTCATAAAACCAAGCAATGCGCCTAAACCTAAGAAACCATAACTAGCAGTGATAACAGCAACATGGATACTCAACCAGTAAGAGTTAAGAACAGGGACAAGATTAGTCACTTGAGGATCCATCCAGTTTAGGTGTGCTACAAAAAGAATCAACCCCGTTAAAATAGCAGTAGAAGCCATAGTCATAGGGGAGCGTTTTGAAAAAATAAATCCTGCAAAAACTGTAGCCCAACCAATATAAATCATAGACTCATACCCATCACTCCATGGTGCATGACCAGAGATGTACCATCTAAGCCCTAAACCAAAGGTATGTGCTGCAAAAAAGATAGCAAGTAAGGAAAGTGTCCCTTTAGCATAGATATCGAGGTTAAAACTTGGTTTTAATATCTTAGTAAAGCTTAAAATCAAAAGTACAAAACCTAAAAGAAGATAAAGCGGGTAAAGATTTTCAAATATATTTGATTTGTTATAAAACATCTCAGCTTTGATTCTGTTCTCACTCGGAAAAACTTCTTTTCCATAAAATTTTTGATAAGTTATCATCTTTTGAAGAGCAGCATTTGCAGGCTCCCAATTTCCATCTTTTAAAGATTTATCTACTGATGTGAAGTATTCAAAAGCAAGATTTCTGATACGAAGAGCATTCTCCTTTTCAAATGTTTGTAAAGCTTCGATGGTTGCAAACCATTTATTATTAATATCATTTGGCTTAGGCCATATTTTTAAAAGTTTTCCAGTATAAACGGAGTATGCAATGTTAACTCTTTCATCAACTTTTAAAACTGCCTTATCTAAAAGGTCTCTGTTTTTTGGTTCTTTTCTGATGGCTTCATCTACTAAAGAGGCTAGTTTATAGCCATTCATACTTTGAGAGTCTGCAAAAAACTGTGAAAAAGATGCATATTTCGCATTTTTTTGAGCACCAATAAGATTATTGATTTTAGGATTTTTTGTACGTATTATTTTTATATCACGGTACGCTTCTGGCACTATCATCATACCAAGAATCACTTGATTTGAAGAGAGTGTATACTTACCAACTTTCACACTATGACCACGATGAATCTTAGCTAGTATCTCTGTTGAAAGCGTATCTAGAGGTTTCATTCTTCCCCCACTATCTTGGATAACAAGTGAACCAAACATTTTGGCATGTTCTTTATCAAAAGATATAATAGTTTTCAATGCTGGATCTAACTCTTTAGCAATAGCTGGATGAGTGCTAAAGAGTAATCCTAGTGCTAACAATATTGATGCGGTATGAATCATACTGGCATCCCTTGCACGTTTTGCAAGTTTTGAAAATCTATTTTGTTTGGAAAAGAGTGACCAAAACATCCCAAGTGCAAGTAAAAAGTAACCAATATATGAAGGTAAAGTTCCAGGGTCATTATTCACAGAGAGAATAGTCCCTTTTTCATCTTTATCGTATGATGACTGGAAAAATCTATATCCACGATGTTCTAAAATATTGTTCATATAAATTCTATAGTCCAGTTGAAGGTTCTCTTCATCATCTATAAGCTGAACTTCACTCGCATAGGATGCTGGACTCATAGAACCTGGATAGCGGTCTAATTCAAACTTTTTAAGATATATACTAAAAGGCAAGGTGATCTTTTTAGAGCCATACGCGATATTTACATCAACACCATTTACCTCGTTATGATAGGCTTTAGCAAGTCTACCTTTTTGTCCATATATAAGTACTTCCTTTGAAACACCATCTACTTTTACATTAAATCTAAATGCATCATAACCTGGTTGTTGGGCTGATGCATTAGGATTAGAGATAATCTCTTTTTTAGCATGAGCAAAAAACTTACGAAGAACAAATCCACCTTCTTGCATACTATACAGGGTTCTATTGTGAAACTCTTCTTTTTCATTTGCACTCAAATCTCCACTAGACTGGTCATTCATTTTTAGATATTTTAGCGTTCTCTTATGATTCATATAAAGTTTATCATCTATTGTGTATATACTAATTACATCTTTATCAAACTTTTTGTTTGAATTAAAATCAAGAATAAAAGTTCCTGAATCATAGAAATCACCTTCTGCCAAGCTTACAGGCTCCCCTTGTCCACTACCTGTCACCATCAACTCTAAGATAGCATAACCATCTTTGTCCTTTAGAGTAGTTTCAATAGCATCTGGAATATATTTTACTAAGTCAACAGTGACTTTTTTACCAGCAACTTCTAATGATGAACTGAGTGAATTGGATGAGCGCTTTGACATATATACATTTTCTTGTGACTCTACTTTCTTACCATCGATAGTTGCGCTTACCATAAAGTAGGTATCCATACTTGTCATAGTGTTAGAAGTACTACCTTCACGAATATGCATACTCCCTTCAAAACCTACATAACGAGTTATCGCAGCACCAATTAGAATAATGATAAATGCAGTGTGAAATATGAATATAGGCATTTTTTTCATCGTATACATTTTATACTTAAAAATATTTAAAATTAAGTTCAAAGTTAATATTGCCATTAGGGCCTCAAACCATCTAGCGTTGTACACATCTGCTTTAGCTGTCATCGTTCCATAATCATTTTCAATAAATGTAGCGTAACCAATAGAAAATGCAAATATCAGCATCAATACTGCCATAGTTTTCATCGATCTCAAAGCGTTTAATAGTTGTTTCATAGTTTATATCCCTTATAAAAAAAGATATTATAATTAGGTTATACTAATGGATGGTTAAATTAGTTCTCAAATACTCTATAGTAGTAACGATTGAGGTCAAACAACCCAGCTTCATGTGGATTATCCTCATAAAAACGTTTTACAAACCAGTCATAAGTTTGCCAGAAATTTTCATCTTCGCGATTTACCCCATATTTTGAAAATTTAGCAATATATTTACCACTCTCATCATAGTATTCTACTAAATCAAAAAAGTCTGGTAAATCTTTCTTTTGTACGACAAAAAAGTAGTTTGGGTAGGAGCCTACAAATCCTTGAATAAAGTCTATTTTATCCTTAGAAGGGTCTAATCTACTCT
>JALSLR010000017.1 GCA_026988245.1 Sulfurimonas sp. | reverse complement strand
ACAGTTTTGACTACAAAAAGCTAGATGATTTACTCTTGGCTCACAAGATGTTAATGGAAGAGATACTCGCCCATGCAGGAAGCTTTAGAAGTAGCAACGTAGGTGTAGGTAGTGAAGAGGGTATGGTACATGTCGCACCACCTCATATACACGTGCCACAGTTGATGCAAGACCTCTTTGCTTGGCTGAGTGCAACTGATATACATCCACTTATTAAAAGTTCTGTGTTTCATTATGAGTTTGAGTTCATCCATCCTTTTATAGATGGCAATGGACGCATAGGTAGATTGTGGCAAAGTCTTATCTTGTATGAGTATAAACATATCTTTTCTGCCATACCCATAGAGAGTGTAGTTAAAGAGTCTCAGCAAGAGTATTATGATGCATTAGAGGCTTCGGGTAACATGAGTGAGAGTACACCGTTCATAGAGTTTATGCTTGAAGCCATACTCGAAGCATGTCAAAATGAACTCCATCACGGTCATGATGTCCCAATAAATGTCCCTAAAGATGTCCCATTAAATAGACTAGTCAAAATAGTCTCATTGATAACTGAAAATAGTTCTATCACCATAGAGCAACTGGCACAACGTTGTGAGGTTAGCGATAAGACTATCAAAAGAGATATTGCCAAGCTTAAAGAGCAGGGTAAAGTGGAGCGTCAAGGGAGTTTGAAGAGTGGTGTGTGGTTGATTAAATAAAAAATTACACCCATACCCTAACAATTTAAATGTATAATAATATAAATTATTTTCTAGGGTAGGCAATGGCAATCAAAAAGACGGAATTATATAGTTCACTATGGGCGAGTGCAGATGAGCTTCGCGGTGGGATGGATGCTAGTGAGTATAAAACTTATAGGGAACACTACAATGATTAAAACAAAGATTACTCTACCACAGCTTGAAAGCTTTTTACTAAAATCAGCAGATATACTTAGAGGGAAGATGGATGCTTCGGAGTTTAAGGAGTTTATCTTTGGTATGCTTTTTATAAAAAGAATGAGTGATGAGTTTGACTTTGAAAGAGAAAAGATAAAAAAGAGTTATGCCCATCTCCCTAAAGAGTTAGCCGAGCTTCAACTTGAAGATAAAGACAACTATAAAGATACCTTTTTTGTACCCAAACGAGCAAGATGGAATGAAGAATTTATAAATGAAAATGGTGAGTTACGACCAGCTATTAAAGATTTAAAAACTAATATCGGTGATGAGCTAAACAAAGTCATAGCATCTCTTGAAGATGAAAACGAAGCCTTAGATGGCGTTTTAAAAGGGAACATTAACTTTAAAGTTGGTAAAGGTAAAAAAGGTCAAAGTGTTGTAAAAGATACAACTTGGAAAGAACTTATCGATCATTTTAATAACTTTCCAGTACTTGTAAATGAGAACTTTGAGTTTCCAGATTTACTCGGAGCTGCTTATGAGTATCTTATCAAGTTTTTTGCAGATAGTGCTGGTAAAAAAGGTGGTGAGTTTTATACACCTAGTGAGGTTGTAAGACTTGTTGTAAACATAGTAAAACCAAAAGAGAATGAGTCTGTATATGACCCAACAGTAGGAAGTGGTGGTATGCTTATACAATCATCTGCTTACCTAGAAGAGCAAGGGCAAGACACTAAAAAACTTACTCTCTATGGTCAAGAAAATGAACCTACTACTTGGGCTATTTGTACTTTAAATATGATTTTACACAATATAAAATCAGCTCATATTGAGCAGGGTGACACCATAACAACACCAGAGCATAAAAATGAAGATGGGACACTTAAAACTTTTGATAAGATTTTAGCAAATCCACCTTTTTCTCAAAATTACAATGCTTCAGAGGTAGAGTTTCCTGCAAGATTTGGTTATGGTTGGGCTCCTGAGACGGGTAAAAAAGCAGACTTAATGTTTTTACAACACATGATAGCCTCTTTAAACGATGTGATGGCAACAGTCATGCCTCACGGTGTACTATTTCGTGGTGGTAAAGAGAAAATCATACGAGAAGGAATTATCAAAGATAATCTAGTCGAAGCGATTATTGGTTTACCTATGGGACTTTTTTATGGCACGGGGATACCTGCTTGTATCATCGTAATAAATAAAAATAAGCCTGATAGTTTACGAGATAAAATCTTATTTATTAATGCAGATAGAGAGTATGCTGAGGGTAAAAATCAAAACAAATTAAGACCAGAAGATTTAGAAAAGATAACTTATATCTATGACACAAAACAAGAGTTAGACAAATACTCTAAAATAGTAGATGTATATATGTCAGATGATAACAGTGAAGAGGAAAACAAAAAGACAGTAGAGGGTAATGACTTTAGTTTAAACATCCGTAGATATGTAGACAACACTCCAGAACCACAAAATGAAGATGCAAAAGCACATATAAACGGTGGAGTACCAAAGGTTGAGATAGAAGCATTTAAAACTCAAGATGATAAGTTTAATTTTGATTCTAGTAGTCTGTTTGTAGGCAGTGGCGAATACTTAAAGTTTAACTATGATAACAAAGAGAAAATAAAGCCTTTTATAGAAGACAATGCTAGTGTCATAGCTAAAATAGAGCTAATGAACAGTGAGGTAAAAGAGTGGTGGGGCAAAGCAAGAGATGATTTTTCTACTTTGGAAAATAATAACATCTTACCAAAGGTTCGAGAGGAGTTAATCACAACTTTAAAAACTAAAATGCTCTCTCATAATCTCCTAGATGAATTTCAAATAGCAGGTATCTTTGTAAACTGGTGGCAAACCATAAAGTATGATTTAAAGACTGTAATTTATGATGGTTGGAGTGTGTCGCTTATTCCTGATGAGATGGTTATAAGTCGCTTTTTCCAAGAAGAACAAGATGGTATCTATGAGTTAGAGTCAGACATATCTCAAAAAGAGACACTCATAGCAGAAGCTGTTGAAGCTGTAGAGTATGAGGTTGAAGAGGATGAAGAGAAAACGAAGAAGCTTATTACTGATTATCTTAAAACTCAAATCAAAGATTTAAAAGATGATAGTAACCCTACTGCTGTCAAGGAGAAAGAGAAGTTTGAACAAGAGTTAAAAATTATAACAGACTTAGAAAAAGAGTTAAAAGAGTTAAAGAAAACTCTACAAGAAAAAGAGAAAGATCTTGCTTTTAAAGTGAAGATTAAAAAGTATGGGATAGATGAAGAGTTACAAGAGTATCCACCTATGCTGGAGTCTGCTAAAACACTTTTAGAAGAGCTAGAAGAGAAGAAAAAAGCACTCGACATAAAAAAAGAGAAAGATGCTGTACAGAAGAAGATAACACCTCTTAAAAAAGACATCGTAGTAATAGAGTACAAAATCAGTAATGCTAAAAAATTCTTAGAAGATATGGGTGGAGTGATAACAAAAGCCGAAGCCAAAGAGCTTATATTAGAGAAGTTACAAAACCTTATATTTGACGAGTTAAACAGATACTTAAATAGTGAAAAAAGAGTGCTAATCTCAAACTATGAAGAGCTATTTGATAGATACAAAGTAAGTTTGAGAGATTTGCAAAATATTCAAAAAAATAGTCTTGATGAGTTAGATGAGTATTTAAAAGAGTTGGGGTATTTGAATGATTGATAATTTACCATCTGACTGGAAAATTGATGTTGTAAAAAATCATTGTAAAATTACAACTGGTTCTAAAAATACACAAGACGCCGTTAAAGATGGTGATTATCCTTTTTTTGTCAGGTCTCAAACAATCGAAAGTATAAATACATTTTCATTTGATGGTGAAGCTGTCTTGACTGCTGGAGATGGTGTTGGAGTAGGGAAAGTTTTTCATTATATTAATGGAAAGTTTGATTACCATCAACGAGTATATAATATGCATAGTTTTTCAAATCAACTTGATGGGAAGTTTTTTTATTTATATTTTAAAAACAATTTTGATAAACAAGTGCAAGCTGGTTCTGCAAAGACATCAGTAGATTCGGTTAGATTAGAGATGATTTCACTTATGCCTTTACCTCTTCCAGATATAAAAGAACAACAAAAAATAGCCAAAATATTAACCTCTGTTGATGAAAGCATAGAAGCTACAAACAATATCATAGCAAAACAAAAAAGAGTCAAAACTGCACTTATGCAGGACTTATTAACTTGCGGTATTGACGAGAATGGTAAGATTAGAAGTGAAGAGACTCATGAGTTTAAAGATAGTGTTTTAGGCAGGATACCTAAAGAGTGGGATTGTCTGAATTTTGAAAATAATATTTATCTCATTGATGGAG
>JALSLR010000016.1 GCA_026988245.1 Sulfurimonas sp. | reverse complement strand
GAACCAGTATAAGAAATTGGCATGAAATTTATCCCCAACTTTGTATATTTTTCAGCGAAATTATGTCAAAATATACGAAGTGATTTAGGAATAAGAGGTGGGTTTACACAGTTAGGTTTACACTCTCTACTGACCCTATTGAATATATTTATGATTCTAATGCTATCCTTGCAACTCGTATTGAGATATATTCTACTTATAGTTCTGTACATGGTATTCACGATGTAATACGTGTTTATCATGATAATACTATTACTTTTATTAATTCTTCATCTAATATATTATGTTTATCCCATTCTATTACAAGTAGTATTCCATATTACTTATCTGAAGGTCAATCAACAAGTTGGTATCTTGATGACCCATATGACAAAGAGCCAAAAAATAATCATAGTATCACTGAGTTTATATCTACCTCTTTTGTTAGATTATATTATAATTTTTCAACTGATAGTTATGATATACCTATTGATACTTCTGGTATTCTCGGACAATCTCACAATTATGCAGATATATATTATGAAGTAACTTTTTATATGGATGATTATGACAATGGTTCTCCTCTAAAAATTTATACAGAAGTTTATAGTGGGTTTAAGGGTACTTATAAAGAAATTTCAGGCTTTAATCTTTTACTATTAAATGATATTTTATCAGAGAATGGTTTTAAAAAAGTAAACTAGAAATATGATGTTTACTCGTTACACCTCTCCAAAGGTGTATGTATGTTCCATCTCAGGAGAGAATGGAACAAGATAAACTAAGATTATTTATAAAGTGATACTAAAACTAGCACCCTCATCAGTATTAGTAACTCCAAGTATCCCACCGATATGCTCTTCAACTATCATCTTTGACATGTAAAGTCCTAAACCAGTTCCATTATGCTCATCTTTCGTTGTAAAATATGGCTCAAAAATTTTATCAATTATCTTAGCATCAATCCCTCCACCGTTATCCCTTACCTCAACTATCACTTTGTTATTTAAACATCTTGTGATTATCTCTATCTTAGGCTCTTTTATTGCTCTTTGCAAAAGTACATCTTTAGCATTTTTTATAAGGTTTAGTATAACTTGCACAAACTCAGTTACATATATATCACTCTTAGCATCACAGTTGTTTTTATGTTCTATAACTATCTGAGAACTCTCAAGTGGTTTACGCATAAGCTCAAGTCCACGTTCTATCACATCACCAACATTCACTAACTCTTTTTTCTGTTCAGGCTTAAAGTAGTCACGAAAGTCATCTATAGTATGTGACATAAACTCTAAGAGTTCATTCCCCTCTTTTATCTTATCTTCAAGATACTCCGATGTAAGTTCTTTATATTCGTGCGCTGAATCTATGTTCATCAAGACATAGCTAAGTTGGTTAAGTGGCTGTCTCCACTGATGTGCTATCATGGAGAGCATATCACCCATATCTGCCATTTTAGACTGCTGGATGAGCATCCTATCTTTTTTTCGCAGGTTTGAGAGTTCTTTTTGGACACGTTGTTCCAGTGAAGTATTTAAAAGTTTTAGGTCATTTTCTCTTGAGGTGACCTCCTCTTGATAACGTTTAAATATATCATTGACGGTGCGTGACAACATGATAGATATACTTGCAACAAGTAAGATAATAAGAAGAGAACCTATGAGAATATACCTCAATTCTTGGTCAAGAACTATCTCCAAATCACGCTGTTTTTCTAGCTCTTTTTTACTCATATCAAAAATATTAAACCCATACACTATATGCCAATCAAAAGGTTCAAAATACTTCGAATAATAAAAATAGCCATCTACTTTATCTTTATGCCAATTATCGTTTGATGTCAAAGATTTACTTATGATGCTAAGAGATTTACTCCCAAGAACATCACGCATCTTTGGTGAAAGATAGATAGACTTCTTAGCATCATAGATAGCCATAAAGTCACTACTCTCCATAGGGACACTCTGTATCATCTCTAATGTTTTATGTTTATCTTTTTCTTTTTCTTGATGTTCATGAACAGATGTACCTATGTACCAACCATAAAACCCTAAGTCTTTGATCATCTCAAGTTCAACTCCACTTCCCGGGCTAAAACGAGTCCGAATGTAGCCCTCCTTTCTTTTTCTCACCTTCGTAATCTCTTCAAGTATGATAGCCCTACCATCTGCATCTGTATAGACAAGCAGGTCAAGATTTTTAAGTTCTTTTTTTGCGCTTAATATGCTTTTGCCATTAAAATTTCTGATAAAAATATGGTTTTTATTTTCTTCAAAATTCATTTGAGACAAGGAGTCTAATATGCGTTGTTGTATATCTTTTTTATTTTTTATTTTTTTGTATTTGTTATAGATATAGAGGGCACTTTTATATGCATTATCTAGTCTTTGTTTTAATTTCTTTTTTATCTCCATCTCTATATTGTTATTTTTATATTCTAAGTAGATGCTCAACTGATTCACCCACACTTCACTTTCACTTTTTTTCGTCTTTATGTGCTCCTCTATGGAGCGTTCTTTTGCCTGAGCAAAATAGGTTGTCACCTTATTGATGTAAAATGTACTAATAAAAAAACTTACAGACAGCACCAAAACAAGTGGTACTATGATGATAAGCTTAGGAATAAGTTTATCAATCTTCATCATTTTCACTTGTTATACTTAGATTTTTTTTAGGTTTCAATCCTAAGGCTTTCATGTTTTGTGCTCGTTTTATAACGTTCCCCCTACCCGTTTTGAGTCTATTCATAGCAGTATCATAAGAATCTTTTGTTTTATCTATAAGGGAGCCTACTTTGTCCATCTCATCTACAAAACCAACAAGTTTTTCATACATAGCTTCTGCTTCTTCTGCGATTTTCAAAGCATTATCTTGTTGTCTTTGTGTCCGCCAAATATGTTCTATCGTTCTAAGAGTTACTAGTAAAGTTGAGGGAGAGACTACAAGTATGTTTTCCTCGTAAGCTCGCTTAAAAAACTCACCATCTTGTTCAAGGGCTAGCAAAAAAGCACCCTCTATAGGCATGAAAAGAAGTACAAAATCAAGCGTATTGACACCTTCTAACTTATCGTATTTTTTAGAGCTTAGCTCTTTGATATGTTTGTTTATGCTAAGGATGTGCTCTTTAAGTGCTACCTCTTTTGCAAACGCATCCTCTTCATTGACAAAACGCTCATAGGCAGTAAGTGAAACCTTAGAGTCTATGATGACATCCCTACCCTCTGGCATATGAATCACTACATCTGGTAAGTATCTTTTACCCTCATCTGATTTAAGATTTACTTGAAGTTCATATTCCCTACCCTCTGTAAGTCCCGAATCTTCTAAGATACGCTCTAGTACTATCTCTCCCCAGTTCCCTTGCGTCTTACTCTCCCCTTTGAGCGCATTTGCAAGATTATGAGCATCTTGACTTAACTGCTCGTTCATCTGTTTCAGGCGTGAGAGTTCATCTTTAAGCAAAGTTCTATCTTTTAACTCTTCATTGAACTGTTCAACTGACTGCTTAGAAAAATTTGTAATTTGTTCACGAAAAGGTTTAAGTAAAAGTTCAAACTGCTCTTTTGAGGTGCTGTTAAATTGTTTTGACTTATCTTCAAATATCTGGTTGGCTAAGTTTTTAAACTCAACTGCTAGAGTCTCCTTAGCATCATGAAGGGCTTGAAGTTTTTCTGCTGAGTTTTTCACTTCCTCTTCATACTTTGTATTTAAAATCGCATGAGCAATTTCCACATCTTTTAAATCTGTATTTTGTTTAAACAATACATATAATAAAGCTATTAAAATAACCGCTAAAACTACGATAATCACTAAATATAAATCCATAAATTCCCTTATTAATAAAAATATTAAACTTGTTATCCGTCATTCCAAACTTGATTTGGAATCTACTTTTTTTTAAGATATAATTTTACCCTATTAAAGGACAAAATTGAAATTACTTTTACTTCTATATATATTATTACTTACAAATAGTTTTGCTAAAGACAATGTTTGGTCAAAAGATACACCCTCTTTGTCTGATGCTAAGAGTGAGAAAATCATTCAGATGTATCAAGAAAACAACCAAACTAACTTAGAGTTCGTTGAGGATATTGACGAAGAAGTTGTTTATGACTTTAGAGAAAACATACTTATGTTTGGTTTAGAACTTGGTTTTTCTTCAAACAGAGAAAAAGTTTATAATACGACTGGAGAAAAAACAGAAAATTTCTCCTCTTCAAGTGTAAAACTCGTTTTTGGAAAAGACTTTACCCTTTGGCACATAGACTACACACAACCCTCAAGAATATACGTATCATATGAATACACTTTAATCAATGAAGATGTTAGTTATACCACTTTCATGGTAGGCTTACAAGAAAATATGTTTTACTGGAGTCTTTACAAGAATGACACCCTTAACATCTACCCTACTTTTAACCTTGAACTTGGAAGCTCTAGCATCACAAGAGACACTTTTACAAGCTCTGGTTTTACTACTGGCGCAGGAGTTGGTGTAGCCTTAGTCTATGATGATAACTTTGAGTACTTCATAAACTTTCACTCTAAACAAGTTGCATGGGAACATCCCGTTGATGGGGTAGCAGATGAGATGAGTTCTTTTGGTCTTAACATCGGACTTAACTATAAACTCATGTATGGAGATATATAGATGAAATACCTACTCATAACTCTACTCACTTTAGTATTTTTCACAGGCTGTCAAGATAAGGGGTATGGTACACAAGATATTACAAATGTACCAACTATCAGTTCTAATGCCAAAGTAAGCATATTGAGCGCTATTCCAAAAGTTGGTGGTAACATAGCCCAAAGTTCTTTTATATCTATCGAATTTGCCTCATATATGAATATAACTAGCCTCAATACTTCAAATATATATATGACAGATGCAAGTGGCACACCCATAAGTCTTGATGTGTATGCTAAAGAAAATAAACTTTATGTAAAACCATCTACATCACTTAGTGTAGGTCAACCTTATACCCTTACACTCAAAAGCTCTATTGAAGATATTTTGGGAAATAACCTAGATAAAGATTATGAAGGAACATTTACTTGCGTCTCTAACTTTTGGCAAAGCGTAGATGCTGGGGATACACACTCAATCGCACAGAGCATAGATGGCGACATCTATGTGTGGGGTTCAAATGGAAACAAGCAAATCATAGATATAAACGCTACAACACTCAGCACATCCATCCCCCTTGGCATCATAGGTTTCAATGGTGCTAAGTCCTACTCGGCTGGGTATGGCTCCTCCGCAGCTGTCCTTGAAAATGGCTCTTTAGTGAGTGTAGGAAACAATGCTTTAGTGAACTACAACGGTACAGATATTTCACAGGTAAGTCTAGGCAAAGGACACGCAACTTTCATTAAAGATGATGGTACTTTATGGTCATGGGGTAAAAATGATGAGGGGCAACTTGGAAACAATAATATATTCCCAAGCTTAATTCCTGTTGCTGAAGATACGAACACTAGCACTTGGAAACAAGTAAGTGCTGGCAATAGTTTTACAATCGCTCTCAAAGATGATGGCACACTTTGGGGTTGGGGTGATAACACCTTTGGTCAGATAGGTGACACAACTTTTTCGCAAAGAAGAAAACCAACTCAAGAGAGTTCAAATGCAACAAATTGGGCTCAAGTCAGTGCTGGCTCATTTCATAGTGCTATGATAAAAACAGATGGAACGCTTTGGAGTTTTGGAAACAACGACTTTGGTCAACTTGGTAATGGAGCTAACGTGTCAAGTGCATCTGCACAACAAGAAGATTCCAATGCAACTACATGGGTACAAGTAAGTGCTGGATATAACCATACCTGTGCCATAAAAACAGATGGTACTTTATGGTGTTGGGGTGGCAACAGATTTGGACAACTTGGCATAAACAGTATCTTGAACACAAATATACCCACGCAAGAAAGCACCAACGATACAAGTTGGAGAAGTGTGAGCGTAGGCAAAGAGTTTACCCTTGCCACTAAAACAGATGGTACCTTGTGGGCATGGGGATATAATGCTTACGATCAGTTAGGTCTCAAAAACAATCAAACTGATGTCCATCTCCCTACGGAGGTAAAATAATGATTATAAAATTTTCTTTCCAAAAAATTGCAATTTTTTTACTTTTTATTACACTTACTGTTTTAGACGCTGATATAAGTTCAAATGAAAAAGTACTCATACTTACCGACTACCTCATCAAACAAGAAAATCAAACACCCACTCAAGCACGTAATGAAGCAGTAGCTACTGTATTTGGAAAACCTATCTTTACACAACTTTCCTATGATGATGATACAGAGATGTTTTTTGGAAGAGTATCTTCAACAAAAACACCTTTAAGCCGTAAAATTAATTTTTATATGCCTAAGCGACGTGCACATGACTTTATGAAAAATAAAGATGATGCTAAACTCGAAATTATACATAAAGTGAAAGACAATGAAGTAAAAATCTCCTCTATCGACCTTAACTATAGGGGTATTAGATATCCGATGGCTCTTAAAAGTGATACAAGTATGAATTTAAAGATAGGTGCTTACTTTGTAGCTGCGCAAGACACTACGATAAGTGCTGAGACTAAGGGAATCGGTGGTTCTATAGACCTACAAGAGGTATTTAATTTACAAGAAAAAACACAGGCATTACGCATTGACTTTGGCTACGAATTTAATCAGAAGCATAAAATCTCAGCTTCTTACTACAAGATAGATAATTCAAACACGAGGACTATAGCCCCTATAGAGTTTGATGGAGTGAGCATAGGTGGTGATGTAAACCTTCAGTTTAATATAACCATAACTAAACTCACTTACATCTATTCAGCCTATAGAACAAATAAGTTTGAATTTACTACAAGAGTTGGTTTACACCTAACAACCTTCGACACTCGTCTTAGTACTGTTGCAAATGTAAATGGTTCCACTACTAGTTCTGAACAAATCAACCTCAACCTTCCTGCACCACTTCCTGTTTTTGGCCTAGGATTTGACTATGATATATCTGATGATTTGGCTTTATCTTATCATGTTGATTATTTTAATCTTACAACTGAGATACAAGGCTCCATGGTAGATACACAAATAGAGTTAAACTATATGCTCTATGATTACCTTGGTTTTTCACTAGGTATAAACACCACAAAAATGGACTTTAGCACTCAGGTAAACCAAACAACTGTTGCTCTTAACCATGATATCGCGGGCGTGATGGCTTCAGTTATCTTTAGATACTAAAACATCATGTTAGTATTTCTACTTTACACAAACAAGACTTAAGTAATTTGGAAATAATTACATTTCAAGTGCTTTTGAATATATTTTAGGTATAATTCGCAAAATATTTCAAGGGGGCGGTATAAGTCCTAGTGTAACACTGGTTGAATAACTTGTGTCATCCCCTTTACATAAAGGTAAATGATGCAAGAAGAAAATGCACAAAACGAAAACACACAAAAAGAAGAAAAAGTTTCTATAACTTTTAATGACTTAGGTCTAAACAAAGACTTACTCCAAGCTATAAAACACGCAGGATTCATAACTCCAAGTCCTATACAACAACAAGCTATTCCAGTAGTTTTAGCTGGTCGTGACATGGTTGGTCAAGCACATACTGGTACTGGAAAAACTGCCGCTTTTGGTCTTCCAGCACTTAACAACATTAAACATGATGGAAGTGTTGGACTTTTAGTTATCACACCTACTCGCGAACTTGCTACTCAAGTAAGTGATGAACTTTTCAAATATGGTCGTAACTTAGGTGCGAGAACAGTAACTGTATATGGTGGTAGTTCATACAAGCGTCAACTTGACCTTATCAACCGTGGAGCATCTGTTGTAGTTGCAACACCAGGGCGTTTACTTGACATTCTTAAACGTGGCATGCTTAAAGATTTTGCACCATCTATGGTCGTACTTGATGAAGCTGATGAGATGCTTGACATGGGTTTCTTAGATGATATCAATGAGATCTTTTCATATCTACCATCTAACCGCCAAACACTCCTATTTTCAGCAACTATGCCTAAGCCTATAAAGCTTCTTGCAGAACGCATACTTGATAACCCAGAGTTCATTAGCATCACTAAAGGTGAGACAACTAACACAGACATTACTCAAGAGTATTATGTAATCGAAGAGTCTGAACGTGATGATGCTGTCATCCGTTTAATGGACGCAGAGTTAACTGGAAAAGCCGTTGTATTTTGTAGAACAAAATCAGAAGTTGACCGTCTTTCAAATGTACTTTCAAACGCAGGTTATCTTGCAAATGGTCTTCATGGAGATATGGAACAACGTCAACGTGAAACAGTTATCAAAGGTTTCAAAGAAAATTCTGTAAAAGTTCTTGTAGCTACTGACGTTGCTGCTCGTGGTATCCATGTAAACAACATAAGCCATGTGTTTAACTACCATATCCCTTTTGACCCTGAGTCTTATGTTCACCGTATTGGTAGAACTGGTCGTGCTGGAACTAAAGGTAAGGCTATTACTCTTGTTACTCCAATGGAGTTCAAAGAACTTCAACGTATCAAGTCAAAAGTTGGTACTTCAATGAACCACGCTTTTGTACCAAGTAAAAATGACTTACGTGCAAACAACTTAAAAGCAATTGTTAAAGTTGTAGAAGAGCAAAAAATATATGATGAAGCACATCAGATTCTTGACCTACTCAAACAAGATATAGATGAAGAACAAATCATGTACAAACTAGCTTCAATGCTTCTTGACCGTCAAACAGTAAAAGGTCCATCTAACATTGGTATACCTGCTGAGAGACTTGAAGCTATTTTAGAACGTGCTGCAAAACGTGGTGGAGGCGGCGGAGGTCGTGGTGGACGCGGTGGTTACCGTGGTAACCGTAACAGAAGTGGTGGCGGTGGAAATCGTAACCGTAGTGGTGGCGGCGGCTATCGTGGTAACCGTGAGGGTGGTGGTTCACGTGATGGCGGTGGAAGCCGTGGTCGTAGTGGTGGCGGAAGAAACCGTTCAAGAGACTAAATAAACCTTGTCACCCTGAACTTGATTCAGGGTCTCTCTTTTGATATAATCAACTCTATCAAAGGGATTTATTATGAAAGATATCATCTACGAAGACTCTAACTTCTACATTCAAAAAGAAAACTCATCCATACCTTGGCTTAAAATTTTCACTAAAGAACCTTTTAAAGAACTAGGTGATATGCCAAAAGAACTACGTTCACAACTATGGGAACTTTATGACATAGTTGAGTTTCACATGAAGTTTTACTACAAACCAAAAAAAATCAACATGGCATCCTTTGCAAACATGCTCCCACGTGTCCACATACACATCATGGCACGCTTTGAAGAAGATTCACACTATCCTAACCCTATGTGGGGAGAAAAGCTTCGTGATGCTAAGCTCAATCTTCCCGATGAAGATAAGTTTTTAAAAACACTACACTTAGCCTTATCTCAAGAGCTTAACACTTCTAAAGAGAGAAGAACCCTTCAAGACGACAGAAGAAAATAAAATGCCAAGACTCCATATATACTCTTTAGTAAAGCTTTTTGCTGATATCTACATATGTCTGTTTGGACATAGTAGAGAGTTTTTTAATCGTTTTAACATTTTTGTTTATGGCATTTAAATCTATCATTTTGATCGTTTGGTCTGCATATGTTTTATAGTAAAACTTCAAGTTTTTAGAATCCCTTACAGTAGTTAGCATCGTATAGTCTGAGTATATTACTCCCTTATGTGTCTCCCTTGCTATGCCTACTGGTATGTCAAAGTTATTTAAAAGATGAAATACTTGATAGACCCCTTTTTGAGCATTTACCTCAGGTATCGCTGTTGCACTAAAGGCTACTGCTCTTATGAAACGAGATGGTGGGGAGTAGTCACCAGGAAGACCATGCATTCCTGAACCTTGTCCTAGTTGTTTAAACTCTTTACCATTAATGACTAAAGGTTTAACATTATTAGGGGAGAGTGAGATGTAGTTTTTTACATTAGTCATATGCCAGTCAAAGGTTGGAGCATTTGTAAGTACACCTAAAGGGTTATTGTAAGTTTTTAGCTTAGCATCTATCGACTCTACCACTAAACTTTTTCCACTTTTATCGCTGATGAGAAAATGAAAAGGTTGCACACTTGGAGGAAAACCCTCTGTTAAGACTTTACTAAGTACTACTTCACCAGCATCTACTGCTTTTTTCACCTCATCTACTGTTGCAAATCTTGAAAGTATCCACTGGTTAAAATCAGATGCGGACATGGTTTTTTGTTTGTTTTTAGATGTAGTTGTACTATAAGTTGTATAACCACCTGGTAGATAAAACATACCACAAGAGAGACCTTTTTCGTTGATACCATCAAGTATCACCTCATTGTTTCCTATGATAACTCCAACACTAGCATATTTGCTAACAAACTTTTTACCATTACGACCACTAGGAGTTTGTCCTACAAACGTATACCCACGAGGCACGCTAATGGCACTTGTGGGTAAAAATATACCAAATTCTAAAGTCCTTCCACTTATGTAAGCATCATCTTTAGTCTTTACCTGCAAGCCTGTACAAGCTTCAAGCGAACCAACAAGCACTGCACTTGCAACAAACAATTTTATTATTAATTTTTTCATCGTATCTCTCCATTATAAACTACATTTATTATTTTTATATCTTTGATTTTCATAGGTTTTACTTTTAAAGGGTTTTGCGCCAAAATCGTAAAATTTGCTCGTTTACCAAGCTCTATGCTTCCTAATTCATTTTCTAAGTTAAGTGTCCTTGCTGCCATGATAGTTATACCCCGCATAGCAGTGTAAGCATCTATTCTTTGGTCTTGAGAAACTAGGGTTTCCTCTGAGCTCATACGATTTACCGCAGTCCATGCTAGAGTCAAAGGGGAAAGCGGTGCCATCCCAAAATCCGAATGAAGGGAAAAAGGTATATTTCTCTCTTGTAGTGCTTTCATATGTACAAGATTATACGCTCTGTGTTTACCTAAACCATGCTCAGCATACTTATCTGACAAAGCCCATAAGTAATAAGGGTTAGCGCTTGCTTCTATTCCTAACTTTTGCATCTCATCAGCTTGAGCATCTGTAAAGTAACCAACATGATGCAAAGTAAGTCTATGGTTCTTTCTAGGATTCTTTAGCATCATCTCTTTGGTGATGTCTAAACAAAGCTGTATCCCCAAGTCACCATTTGCATGGATGTGGATTTTATAACCCTTGTCCCAGTAAAAGTTCATTTGCTCTTTAAAGAGTGATGGTGGTGTCATCCACTGACCCTTAAACCGTTTCTCGTTATAACCATCTTTCATCTGCATCGCGAGTGAGTAGATTGCCCCATCTGCATAAAGTTTCACCTCTTTTGGAAGCATCTTTATATTTTGAGTATTGTATTTTACAGATTTTGCTATCCATTGTTCCGCTTTTTCATTTGACATACCGTGCGCGTTATAAAGCTGAGTACCATTCATAACATTGTAAACATCGTAGGGTGGATTTTTATCCATTTCATTTTTTAAAAGAGCGTACTCCATCTTAAAACTTGATGCAGGGAAACCTTGTTCAGCTACAGTAGTCACACCATTTTTGCGAATAATCTTAGTCATATCTCTAAGACCTTTTTTATAACGACTTGGATTTAAAAGTTGTGGAGCTATTTTAGGTACAAGTGCAAGCCAACCACCCTCAAAAAAATGCCCTTTCTCCCACTCAACCTGCGGATTATTTTTGTAGTCCTCTTCTTCAACATCCATAAGTTTTATGGCAGCGTCATTTAAAAACACCTCATGAAAAGAACGATGAATGATAGCAAGAGGTTTTGTAGGTGCTATCTCATTTAAAATCTTTCTACTCAACTCTCCATGCCACAGTTGATGATAACCCCAGATAAAAAGAACAGAGTCTTTTTTTCCGTAAGTCTCAAGAGAGGTTTTAATCCGTTTTAGATAAGCCTCAGTTCCCTGCACGCCTTTTTTAAGCCCATCTGGAACATCCCAATCATGAGGTGCGACAATGTCACCACCAAGGATGATAGCGGCAATGGAAGGATGAACATGAGGTTCAACAAACCCTGGCATCATAGTCTTGCCCTTAAGGTCAACCCCTAAAGTTTGACCGGAAAAAGAAAAAGCTTTTTCTTTAGTCCCCACATAAATAATCTTAGCATTTTTTACAAGCACAGCTTGGGCATAGTGAGGTTTTTCACCTTCCATTGTGATGATGTCGCCGTTGTAAAAAACAGTTTGGGATGCGTTAAGAAAAGGAACTAAAAGTAAAAGCCCTAAGAGTAGAGCTTTCATCTTAAAGTACACCGAAAGGGTTTTTGATGATGAAGTTTGCTTGTAAGACTAAACTTTTTATGAGTAAACTTTTCATTTTTTTCCTTCAATAATACTATGGTGTAACAACATAAACAAATTCTCGTTCACTTACAACACCATTATAGGTAGCCGTAAGTTCTATACCACCCTCTTTCACTCCAGTAATTAAATATCCATCTTTAATAGTTATAGAACCACCACCTATACTACTTTTAACCTCTATTGGGGCAAATTCTGTAACATCTTCAACACTTAAATCATCATAAATTACTGAAACTGTATATGCCAGCGTCTCACCTACATTGATACTCATATTATTTGGGGTGATTTGAACATTGCTTATAGTTTTACTTGAGGAGACACTTATCAATGAAGGTACACTTGTTGTACTATCGTAACTAGCAGTTACGTTGCTATCACCTGCGGATAAAGCTTTTCCTAAACCAAGAGAGCTTATGCTAACAGCTGTAGTATTTGAACTAACCCATGTAGCACTATCCGTTACATCTTTGGTAGTTCCATCGCTAAGTTTTACAACTGCACGGAACACTCCACTTGCACCTACTGTTACATTTGTATCTTTAGGAAATATCTCTAAAGAGTTTACAGTAGGTGCGACTACATGGATAGCTGTTTTTGTTGTAAAACTGGGGTCAAGGTTGTAAACCGCACTTATAAAAGTGTTACTAGAAAGTCCAGTTTCTGCATAAGTATGCGCGATATTACCATCTTCAATAGTTACTTTAGAGGTATCTGAACTCTTAATGGTAGAATCAGCTGTAATATCTTTTAAGGATAAATCCACATAAATTGCATTAACTGTATATTCTTGAGTTTCTCCGAGCGTCTTTGTGATATTTTTTGGAGTTATTTGTATATTGTCTATCAAACTTCCTGTTACAGTTAGGTTAGCATCATTACTTATTTTGGCATCATATATTGCTCGAATGATTGTATTTCCAGCTGATTTACCCACAGCTAAACCACCGTTTGAGCCTAAACTATCTATAGTAGCTTTTGTTTCATCTGCACTACTCCAAGTTGCAACGCTTGTTATATCTTTTGAACTTGCATCACTATAACTCGCTATCGCTAAGTATTGTAAACTAGCACCTGCACTTATGTTAACATCCTCTGGCGTTATAGTGATAGTGTTTACGATAGCATCGCTTACATGTAAGTTTACAGCATCATATTTACCATCAACATCAGCAGTGATGATAGTCGTCCCTACACTTACACCATGTGCAAAACCACCTTTAATACCAGAACTAACTATATCTGCTACCTTTGCATCTGAACTACTCCAAAGTGCATACTCAGTTAAATCCTTCGTGCTAGCATCCGAATATGTCCCAATAGCTTTGTACTGATAATTTAATCCTGCGTGTATAGTTTTTTCATCTTGTGGAATGATTTGTAAGCTTACTAATGATGCTGCTGTTATGGTTACTTTAGCAACATTACTTGTGTTAGCATCATACACTGCTGTTATTGTTGTGCTTCCTACGCTTTGTGCAGTAGCTTGTCCACCATTTGTACCATTTTTCACTATGGAGACTATGGAACTATCTGCGGAAGTCCAATTTGCATCTGCAGTTACATCATGCCCAGTTCCATCTGTATAGTAAGCTATAGCTGTATATCTATCTTGGGTGCCTTTAGGTACGGTTATCTCAGCTGGTGTAATTTGAAGTGAGCTTATTGTAGCAGCTGTAATATTAAGATCAGCACTATTGCTTGTCTTAGCATCATATGTAGCCGTTATAACGGTTGTCCCAGTTGCTTTAGCCGTTACAAGACCACCCTTAACACCAAGTGAAGTTATAGTTGCTTTTGATGCATCACTACTATTAAAGGTTGCAAAGGGGGTTAAGTCATGCTTAGAATCATCCGAATAAATTCCAACTGCCTTATACTTATAGCGTACACCTACAGGTAGATTGAGCTTCGTAGGTGTTAGAACTATGGAGCTTAGAGTTTCATTTGTAACGCTAACCTGCACTTCATTACTTGTATTTCCATTGAGTGTAGCTGTTACAGTAGTAGTACCCACGGATAAAGCTTTGGCATGATTTGCTATAGAGGAGTTAAAATCACCAACAGTTTTATCTGAAGAGATCCAAGTCACTTCATCCGTCACATCTATACCATCTTCATTGAGCTTATCATAAGCAAAAGCTTTAAAATTACCCTCAGTTCCTACCGGCACTTCTAAAGAACTAGGTGTTATCTCTAGTCTTACGCTTTTATCTATGTATCTAGCATTATCGCTTGTACATCCTATAAACATATAAAGTGATGCTAAGAGAAAAATTATATATTGTAAATTCTTCATTATCTCTCTTTTAGTTTAATGATTTGCTTATCTTCTCTATAAAACTCCACAAATACATTTCTATTTTTTGCGCGATGCTCATCTGTTAAGTTATCAAAAAGTGCTTCTTTATCTCCACGAAAATGCACTTGGACACGACTTTTGTCTATACCTTGGTTTATCAGATAATTTCTTGTAGCATATGCACGCATACGAGATATTTTTTCATTATTTTTACTACTTCCTTTCGCATCAGCAAAACCAGTGATACGAACTTTATACTCAGGATACTGATGTAAAAAATCTATAGTATTAAACTTAGGAACTTGTAACATCTCTTCAATTTTGAACTTGTTGTAGTCATAGTTCAAGGCAAAGTCAAACTTATAAGGGACACATCCACACTCTGTAACTGGTGCATTAGCTAAAGTTCCTGGACATCTGTCGTAAAGTGTGATGATACCATCATTATCTCTGTCTGTAGCACAACCTTTCTCATCAACTGGCGCACCTGCTATAGTTTGCTTACACTCATCATAAAGGTTGATGACACCATCTAAGTCATCATCACGACTACAACCAAAACTATCAACTTGCGAACCCTCTGGCGTGTTTATACAGTAATCTCTTGAGTTTAGTACTCCATCACTATCATCATCGCCATCTCTCGATGTAGTTCCAGCAAATCTATACGCAAGACCAACCATAGCATTAAGAGCCGACTGATCTTCTAATGTAGTAAGCTTATAGTAACCACCTATCACTGTTTCTATATTGTAAGTATCATATCGAAGGGACAAATCAATAGCCCAATTTTCATCTAAGTAAAAGTCAACCCCACCTTCAAGAGTAAGATTTGTACTATAGGTACGTTCATCTAAAGCTTCTGCAGTCGTTACAGGACTTGTTTTTCTATTCATAAAAGCAACTCCAGCCCCAGCTGAGAGATATGGTTCAATCCACTTTTTCTCTAAGCTAAAGTCATGACGTAAACCAAGACTTGGTATATAAAAATTTCTATCATCATAGATAGTTGAAGAAAAGTCTATATATGGTTTAAAAAGAGCCTCATTGCCATTGTTAAACACAGTACGAAGAGCAAAGTTATAACCATTTGTATCTAGTTCATTAATATTTGCTACCCCACCATTATCGTCAGTTCTATTGGTAAAAGCATTTGAATAACCAAGCTTAAGGGAGAGAGTGTCAACTACTGGAAGTATAGTATGAGTTTTTTCACCTAGTTGATCATAGGAGATTCTTTTTTCATCATTGATATTTGCCTGAAGTGAGAGTGAACATATGATGCTCAGTGCTATAAGTTTTTTTAACATTAAATATACCCTTATTTTATATAAGGGTATAGTATCACATTAAATTTAGAATATATTTAAAGAAGTTATTTATTAGGAGAAAAAGGAACGAGTGCGGAGCCCCATGTGAGTCCACCACCAAAGGCATCTAAAAGCATTAACTCACCTTTTTGAAGGCGACCGCTTTCGTAGATGTCATTTATAGCCATGGGGATGGAAGCACCTGAAGTGTTACCGTATTTTGCAACAGTAAGGACCACTTGTTCCTCTTTGAGTTTCAAAGCATCTCCGACCGCTTTTATGATACGGTAGTTTGCTTGATGTGGTACAAAGTGTTTTATCTCATCACTTTGTATCTTGTTTTCATTTAAAATCTCTACTACATCTTTAGTAAGTGTACGAACAGCAACTTTAAAAGTTTCATTACCTTTCATCTGCATAAAACAAGAGTTTGCCTCTTGTTTAAGTGCATCATCAACCTTAGCATCATGAGCAGAACCAGAACCACCATTTGGTGTCATAAGCAAGTCAGCATACTCACCATCTGCACCAGTGTGAACATCTATGATAGCCTCTTCTTTTTTGTCAGTTGCACATATCATAGCTGCCCCTGCACCATCTCCAAAGAGTATGCAAGTTCCGCGGTCAGTGTAGTCAGTGATAGCTGAGAGTTTTTCTGCGCCTATGATGAGAACATTTTTCTTCATACCAGACTCGATAAAAGCTTTTGCGATAGAGAGGATGTAAACAAAACCAGTACAAGCCGCAGATATATCAAATGCAGTTACATTGTTAAGACCTAGCTTAGTACTCATAATAGTTGCAGTTGATGGCATACAAAAGTAGTCAGGCGAGATAGTTGCACACACAACCATGTCTATATCTTTTTTTGCTACTCCACTACGCTCTATCGCTAACTCAGCTGCTTTTACACCCATGTCAGAAGTAAACTCAGTCTCTGCTGCTATGTGACGCTCTTTGATACCTGTTCTTTTAGTTATCCACTCGTCAGAAGTATCAACCATAGTTGATAGGTCTTCATTTGATAAGATTTTTTCAGGAACATAAGCACCTATTGAGCGAAATGCAGCATATGACATTAGTTATCCTCTTCTTTTTCTTTTGCTATTTTCTCTTTTAGCTCAGCTATACGAGAAACTATGTGTTCATTGACACCTGTTTCAGTATAGCTAATAGCTTGGAATATGGCATTTTTGATTGCTTTTGGTCCACTCTTACCGTGACTCACAATAGCACAACCTTTTATACCAAGAAGTGGTGCACCACCAACCTCTTCGTAGTCCATCTGCTTTTTAAGAAGTTTAAAAACTTTTCTCATAAGTAATGCACCTGTAATAGCTACAGGTGATTTACGAATGTACTCTTTTATAAGCCCACTTACAGTAGAAGCCACACCCTCACTAGCTTTAAGAACAACATTTCCTACAAAGCCATCACAAGTGATAACATCAGTTGAAGCATTGAAAATATCTCCACCTTCAACATTTCCTTTGAAGCCTTTATAGTCTTTAAGTATTGAAAAAGCTTCTTTAGTAACATCGTTACCTTTTGACTTTTCTTCGCCATTTGCTAAGAGTCCAATACTTGGAGTGTCAATATTCCACATATCTTCAGCATAACAACCGCCCATAATAGCAAACTGTGCTATATGTTCTGCTTTTGAGTCAACATTTGCACCAGCATCTAAGAGGATTGAGCGTTTTTTTGTTTTGGTTGGCATAACTGCAGCAAGAGCTGGACGAGTCACACCTTTTAAACGACCAAGTCTAAGTGTCGCTAGTGTCATCGTAGCACCACTATGCCCAGCAGAGACAACACCATCAGCTTCGCCATTTTTAACTAAGTCTATCGCTTTGTAGATTGTACTTTCTTTGCGTTTTACTGCATCAGTCGCAGCATCACCCATAGAGATAACATCGTCGGTATCTAGTATAGAAATTTTAGCTCTATAACGCTTTGGTAACAGAGGTAAGATTTCACTTTCTTTCCCTACTAAAATAGCTTGAAATTTTTTCTTTTTTAGTGCAGCGATAGTTCCTTTTACAATTGGTGCAGGACCAAAGTCCCCACCCATTGCATCAATAGCAATCTTAACCATTGATTATTTGTACTCACCAGTAGTTGGGTTTATGTGATGTGGAAGTTTATATGTTCCATCTTTATCTTTAACTGGTTTAGCTAAAGTGATTTTATAGTGAGTTCTTCTTTTCGCTGAACGAGAGTGAGAGACTCTTCTTTTAGGTACTGCCATCATAGGCTCCTTATTTTAATTTTAATTATTTATAAAGTGTAATTAAATTGCACACTTTGGACAATGGTTGTAGTCACTTTTAATAGACTCTATTTCTGCATCTAACAATTCATCAATGTTAACGCTTGAGTCAAAACACTCAACTACGTCTACTAATGATTCAGAGGTATCTTCATAGATTCCATCTGAGATAAAAAATTCTATCTCTTCATCTATCTCTTTGTTAAATTCATCTGCACAGCTAGAACATTCTAATGTAAGCGAACCACTTAATTTTGCTTGTAACAAAATTAAATTCTTAGCATCATACTGTAAAAAGCCTTTAAATACCATTTGAGATGATTTCACCTCAAAATCTAATGGTGTTTTCGTTACTTTACGGAGTATGATTTGCATTTTTAAAACTTAAGAAATTTCTCTCTCTGAGAAGAAAAATGCGATTTCTACTGCTGCATTTTCTACAGAGTCACTTCCATGAACTGCATTTGCATCAATATTTTCAGCAAAATCAGCACGGATAGTACCAGCTTCAGCTTCTTTAGGGTTAGTAGCACCCATTAAGTTACGGTTTTTAATCATTGCATCTTCACCTTCAAGTACAGTTACAACAACTGGCCCTGAAATCATGAAATCTACAAGATCACCAAAAAATGGTCTCTCAGCGTGAACTGCATAAAATGCTTCCGCATCCCCGCGACTAAGTTGCATTTTTTTTGTTGCTGCAATTTTAAGTCCAGCACTTTCAAAACGGTCTAATATTTTACCGATAACACCCTTTGCTACTGCATCTGGCTTGATGATTGATAATGTTCTTTCCATCAAAACTCCTAATTAATTTTAAAAATAGAGTGGGATTATAGCGAAAATTTTATGTTTTTTTGATTAAATTGCAAGATTTCCACTCACAAGAGTGGAAAAGAGAAGAGCGTGAGTAATTTAGAATAAACTATTCTACAACTGGCTCTTTGTTTGAACGTTGTTCATCAGTGATATCATCACGATGCTCAGGAGACTCACCAATAGCATCCCAAGTGATACAACCCTCAGTTGGACATGCAGTTGCACATGCTGGTTCATCATGGTGACCTACACACTCAACACATTTATCTGCGTATACGTAGTAGATTTCCTCATCTGTCGGATTATCATCCTCATCAACTATTGCTTCTACTGGACATTCGTCAATACAAGCGCCACAGTTAATACATGTATCATTAATAATTACTGCCATTACATTTCTCCATATTTAAAGTTTCGATAGCAAGTTTATCACAAGATTTTTAAAAATAGCTAAAAAACAGATTTATATTTATAAATTTATATCTATTGTTTAATTCAAGAATTATTTTTAGATTTTTACAATTATTTGTTGAGTTTTATTTTACAAAAAATAAGTATACTTACTACACAATAAATAAGTTCTCTTGAGGAAAAACAATAATGAACAGAGTTATCATAAGTTTATCACTGATAACAACACTGCTCTTAGCAAACAATCAAAATGACCTTTTTAACCTAACTCTCGAAGAACTTATGAATATTGAAGTCACTACTACCTCTAAGTACAGTGAAAAACTTTCTGATTCTCTGGCAAATATCTACCTTTTTACGAAGCAAACTATCCGTGAGAGAAATTACCAAAGTGTAGCTGACATACTAGAATCCCTTCCAAGTGTTGATCTTAATAAATACTCTCGTTCATTAGCACGTGATGATTTTTAAATACGAGGCATCAACGGAAACAATAACTTTCTTATTCTTCTCAATGGAACAAGGATATCATCCCCTACTGGAGGCACTATACATATAGGTAATAATTTTCCTGTAGCCTATGCTTCACAGGTGGAAGTGATACTTGGCGCAGCAAGTGTAGTCTATGGTGCAGATGCTTATGCAGGAGTTGTCAATATCATCACAGAATCTAGCACAGATGTCATAGAGCTGATGTATACAATCTATTTGACAAACAATATTACAATGCAATATCTGGATCAAACGCTCTTGTTACCTTTGAAAATGCTCCCCAACCTGCTCGTCTCATAACCGCTGGCTTATACTATAAGTTCTAATCCTCTAGTTTAATTTTCATAGTGTACTTCACACCTTTATTTGGTGCAGTATCTAGTTTAATAGTACCGTGGAGTTTTTGAGTTACTATATTATAAGCGATATTGAGCCCTAGACCTGTCCCTCCAGCATTTCTTTTTGTTGTGACAAAAGGCTCAAAGGCCTTTGTTTTAAACTCATCACTCATACCTGCACCGTTATCGCTATATATAAAAGTAAGCATATTACCTTTTTTACTTAGTTGTATAGTGATGTTTGTATCTTCTTTTTTAAACTCAAAGCCATGTATGATAGAGTTTTGAATAAAGTTATTTAAGAGTTGCGCGAAATCACCTGGGTAAGAGTTTATCATGAGAGTTTTTGGTGCTACTATATCTACATTTACTGGAACTTGCTTCAGCTTATTGTGAAAAGTTTTGACTATCTCACCTACGTACTCAACTAAGTCAAATTCTCTTTTTTGCTCTATACTTTGGTCTACCGATATTCGCTTAAAACTCTTTATCAGTTCTGCTGCTGTGTTAAGACTTTTATAAAGAAGCCGTGAGGTTTCATCCATATGCTCCAAAGAACTTTCTAATGATGACTTTTTAAGTGTACCACCTTTCATGCTGGAGAGGAGTTCCGCTGTTTCTTTTTTAATGATAGTACTTCCAGTTATTGCATTACCAAGGGGGGTATTGACTTCATGGGCGACACCACTTACAAGTGAACCAAGCGCTGCCATCTTTTCTGATTCTATAAGTTGGTTTTGCGTACGTTTTAAAGTGTCTAAAGAGTCTTGTAACTCTTGTGTCCTATTGTGCACCCTCTCTTCAAGTTCGCTTGTTAACTCTTCAAGGTGCAGCTGATACTCTCTAGCTTGGGCTAATGCCTCATCACGAGAGTCTTGATGCACCTCAATAGAATGAAAAAGATTATTAAAAGCGCTATAAAGTTTCCCTATCTCATTTTTGGCATGGTACTTTAGTCGTATGCTATAGTTTTGAGAGAGGGAGAGTTCTGTGAGTTCTTCAGATAAATCTACTATTGGTGTGATGAGTTTTCTAGATAGGGCTTGTACCATTATCAGCATAATGACAAATATCAACAGAGAAAAAAGAAGTGTACTTACAATAGCATCTCTAATAAAATCATATAATACAGAAGCATCTTTTTGTAAATATAATACACCATGCTCTTCACCATTAAAAGATATCTTTTGTTTTATGACAAAAGATGTAGCCCCCAAGGAGTCGCTCATCTGCATATCTTTTAAAAACCATTCTCCAAAATTTGCATACTTTTTCAGTTCAACGATAGTACCATTTTTAGTATACGAACTATAAAGTTCCCCATCATTTAAGTAAACTAAAACCTGTAAAATATTTTCATATCTATCAAGTTGTGCCAATGAGGCACTGAGTCCATCTTGATCAAAAAATAAGATAGGTGCAACTGAACTATCTGCTATAAGTCCAGCTTGAAGTTGACTCTCTTGAATAAACGAGTCTTTTTTATACTGATATACTGATAAAATATTGTAAGAAAAAGCAGCAAGTAAGACTAAGAGAACTATACCCATCAAAGAGATATAAAACTGTAGTTTAAACGAGACGTTATCTAGCTTCATCTTTGAACCTTTAGAGGGTTTATAACTTTTGAAGCTACTTTTAAAAGTCTGTAGTTAATCTTAAGTTGTGCATCCACAATTGCCTGATGATTTATGGCAAAACGAATCTTGTTTTTTTGAAGATAAAGGGCTAGCATAAAGCCATCATCCAATAACTTAACATCATCCGTTACAAGCAAGGTATATGTTAGATTTTTCTTTAAAATCATTTTTTTTGTACTTTTAGATATCTTGTGTGCATAAAAAATATCGCAAGTATTTATATTCTTAATAGAAGAGATATTTACTATGCGTATATCCTCACTACGATGCTTTCTTTGTTGAAATAAGTCGCTAAAGACATTCGTCATCTGTTTGTTTTTATAGACACAGATTAAGAAATCCTCGCTAGTATCTTTATAGGTAACAAACTGACTAATGCGTTCTAAGATTACACCTTTTAATAAGTCCTCTTTTTCATTTGCTTGTATATCTACCATAAATAGTAAAAAAGTAAAAAAAAGGCTAACTAGTCTCATTAGAAATCTTTTAACTCAATAAGCTCAGGTCTTGGTTCCCCAAAGTAATAACCTTGCGCATAATCAACACCCATATTTTTGATGATATCGTATATCTCTTTGGAGTGTACAAATTCGGCCACTGTTTTAAAGCCAACCTTGCCCGTAAAGAAAAGGATAGATTCAGTTATAATTCTTGACTGTTTATTTTCATCTATATCTTTGATAAATTTTCCATCAATTTTAATGCTTTCATATTCATGAAGACCTAGTTGAGAGAAGTTAGAACACTGTGCCCCAAAATCATCTATACTTAAAGCATACCCAAGCTCAGATATTTTTTTTAAGTTTTCAGTAGCCAAAACATTTTCGCTCATACTCGTTTCTTCTAAGATTTCAAAAACAACTCTCGAAGGGTGTATATTATGTTTTTTAGATGTTTTTTCTATAAAGTCTATAAATTTATATTCAGCTAAATCATGATCTGTGATATTGATAGAAAATTTCAAATCATTATGTTCAAACTTTGCACACGCTTTTTCAAAAACCTTACAAGTTATCTTATGTAAGTAACCAGCATAACGCGCCGTTTTTAAAAAATGATAAGGGGAATAAACCTCACCCTCATGTTTTAATCGAACTAAGGCTTCATACTTTACTATTTTACCTGTTGCGCACTCTATAATTGGTTGATAATAAACTAAAATATTATCTTTTTCAAGTGCTTTTGCTATGCGACCTGTCCATGAATTATTTTCTTCTATAGTACTAATGATGTCTAATGAGTCTCTATAATACTCAACTCGATTGCGAGATACTTTCCTTGCTTGACGAAGAGCTATCTCTGCTTTTTGAATGATATTACCTAATTGATTATAAACAATTCCTATACTTACATTGATATAGAGGGACAACTCATCCATCTCCAATGGGCTGTTGTCTAAGACTGCTTTTATAGTTGCTACCTCATCTTCAAGTAAGTTCTTATTTTCGTCGATTAAAAGAATGGCAAAAACATCTGCCTCTAATCTGTAAAGTCCCATATTTTTCTTGAGTAACTTCTGTACAATATCTCGCACATGGAGTAAAACCTCATCTCCAACATCAAAGCCATAAGCATCATTCAACAAAGAAAACCTATCTATGTCTATCAACATTAAAGTTTGATGTTTTTTGGAGTCTAAATCATAATTTAACTTGACTCGATTTGGCAAATTTGTTAATTTATCTGTAATTAAAATTTTATAGATTTCATTTTTTTTGTTTACTAAGTCTTTTAACTGTAAATATTGAGAGATTGCTGTTCTTAGTGTAGTATAAAGCTTATCTGTAGTAAGTTCTGTTTTTTCTTTATAGTCATTAATGTCATAATTATCGATTACAAATCTCTCTGGTGCTTCACCTGGTTGTCCTGTTCTTATGATGATACGAACCAAATCATTAAAAATCTCATGACGAACATACTTTGCTACATCTAAACCAGCAGTATTTGTTTCCATAACTACATCTAAAAGTATGACAGCTATGTTAAAATCTTCTTTTAAGATAGTTTTTGCCTCTTTTGCACTGTATGCAGATACAAACTTTATTTTATTATAGTTATATGTAAAGTCTTTTAGAGCAAGTTTTGTAAAAGAATGTACTTCTGCATCGTCGTCTACTATCAAAACAGTATAGAGTTCTTGATGCTCATCAATTGTTATTTCCTCTTCAGGAGCAAATACTAATTCATCATTCATTTTATTACCTAAAAATATATTTTAACTATTATACATCGGGTTATGTTTATTATTTCTTAAGGGCACCTCTAAAAACCCTTGTATCCTCAGAGCCAAAAAGAGAGGTAAGATTGTGCAAAACTTTTTTTGAACCATAGCCATAGCTACGGTGATGAAAAATTTTGACGCAAGATTGCCTCTCTTTTTGGCTCCCTATGGGCATTATAGC
>JALSLR010000015.1 GCA_026988245.1 Sulfurimonas sp. | reverse complement strand
TCAGGTTTTACACCTGTTAATCGTTTGAATAGTTCTGGTTTTAGCTCTTTTAATTTCTCATAGTTCTTCATGCTTTAGCAATAGCAATTTTTGAACCGGTTTGGGGTTATGCAAGAAGTCTATTAAATGGAAAAACTGCTTTATGATAGAAAATTTTGTTACGCTTTTAAATAAACAATTTCGATTAGATTTTAGAAATCAAGAACTTGAGAATATTTATCATAAAAGATCTTTCAAAGAATATCTTCCACAAAATATACTTGCAGCTAAGATAAGTATCTTTTTATATATATTTTATGCACCACTCACCTATATACTTAGCGGAAATGAAGCTAAACTTCTAACAGGAGTCGTTCTTATTTCTATCTCAGGACCAATAGCGCTTATACTCTTTCATAAAAAAAAGTTCTTTTTAAAAAATAGTTATATCTACCTTTTCTTAGCCGCTCTGATAGCTGGTTTTGGACCATCTTTATATTATCTTTTTACAGAAAATGATCGAGCTATCTTTCAAGTTGATTTACTTATACCAATCATTGCTATTTTCACTATGTATGGTGTAGGTTTTGCCCTTGCACTTATCACTGTCTTTGCTAATGTAGCAATCTTTATAATCTTAGCACAAATCCTTCAAATACCGAACCAAGATGTAATGATGGCACTCTACACCGCACTTTTCACTATCTTAATTAGTGCAGTTGCTGCATACCTACTAGAACAATCACGTCGTAAATTATTTATAGCTAAAGAAGAAAGTGATGATTTTCGTTTTCTCATTGACCAATCAAGCGACTATATAGCATTTTACGACATAGATACGTATAAGTATCTTTATGCAAATAAACAAGTACTAAACGAAAATGGATATACCTTAAGAGAAATTCGAAAAAAAACTATCAGTGATGTCCATCCAACACTCACTCCAGAAAAAGTGAAACATATTTTTCAAACACTTTATGAAAATAAGAAATTTTCACAAATCATACAACTTGAAAATAAAAATGCAATGAAATATTACATACATGTAAGACTACAATATGGATACTATAAATTTAAAAGAGTTATCATTAATCTTTCAAGTGATGTTACAAAGCTTAAAGAAGCTGAACTAAAAATCAAAGAGATGGCAGATAAAGACCCACTTACAAAACTATATAATAGATATAAGCTTAATGAATATATACTCCAAAATATAGAACTTTATAAACGTTATAAAACTCCACTATCATTGATTATCTGTGATATTGATGATTTTAAACATATAAATGACACTTATGGACATATAATAGGTGATGAAGTCCTAAAAAAAATAGCAAACACTATAAAAAACTCTACCCGACAAATTGATATAGTATCTAGATGGGGTGGAGAGGAATTTGCAATTTTATTACCGAACACTACACTTAAAAATGCTATAGATGTTGCCAATAAAGTAAATAAAGAGATAGCAAACTCTAAACATAACAATGTAGACCATGTGTATATCTCATGTGGTGTAGCTGAACTTAAAGAACAAGAATCGCAAACAGAGTGGTTTAGCAGAGCAGATACTGCACTCTATGATGCTAAAGAAGGAGGTAAGAATAGAGTCAATTTTAATCCTTAAATTTCTCTCTTATAAGTAAGAATTTATCCAAATTTTCTAAAAAAAGTTCTATAAGTTTGGGATCAAAATGTTTCCCTTTTTCCTCTTCAAATAATTGTAGTATTTTTTCTAAATCCCATGCTTTTTTATAGCATCTATCACTCCCAAGAGCATCAAATACATCTGCAAGAGCTGTAATACGACCAAAAATATGAATATCCTTACCTTTTATCCCATTTGGGTAACCAGTCCCATCCCATTTTTCATGATGCCTATACGCGACCAAGGCAGCCGCTTTTAAAATAGGTCTTGTTGAATTTTTAAGTATTTGGTAGCCTATTTTAGAATGCTGTTTCATCACACTCCACTCTTCATCAGTTAATTTTCCAGGTTTTTTCAAAACACTATCAGGAATAGCAACTTTTCCAATATCATGCATTGGTGAAGCTGTATAAAGTAGATTTGCATTTTTTTCACCTAAACCTGAAAGCAGAGCTAAAAGCTTAGAGTATTCGGCTACTCTTTTTACATGATTGCCAGTTTCAAGGGAGCGACTCTCTCCAACCTCTCCCATTTTGTAAATAATCTCTTTTTGTGTATTTTCCAACTCTTTGTGAATATTGACAATCTCTGTAACATCATGTCTAATTCCCAAATATTCAACTATGTTTTCATTTTCATCAAGAATCGGTACTATCGTTGATTCAACATAGTACTTACTCCCATCTTTTGCTCTATTTTGCAGTTGTCCGTGCCAAACTTTTTTAGATGTAATTGTATCCCACATATCTTTATAAACTTTTTTAGAAGTTTTTGAACTTTTTACTATATTGTGATTTTTACCTAGTAGTTCCTCTTTTGTGTAGCCAGATATTTCACAAAACATATCGTTAACATAGGTGATATTTCCGTTAATATCTGCACGAGAGAGTATATTACTCGCATCTATCGCTTTTTGGTACTCTTGTGAAGTTTTATAGGCATGTGAAAAGTTTTTATTTGAAATGTTTAAATTATTTTTAAGTTCTTCTTTAATCTGTTCTAGTTCTGTTATGTCTGTTCTTATCCCAATATATTCAACTATACTGCCATCATAATCAACGATTGGGTTTATAGTTGATTGGACATAGTATGCGGCACCATCTTTTCTAAGATTTTTAACAACGCCACTCCATACTTTTTTAGCCTTGATTGTCTCCCACATCTCTTTAAATATCTCAGAGTCCATATCTGGATGTCTTACAAGATTGTGATTTTTACCTATAAGTTCTTCCTTCGTATACCCAGATATTTCACAAAATTTATCATTTACAAAAGTGATAATTCCTTTTGTGTCTGTTTTTGAAACTATCGTACTGTCATCAACTGCACTCTTGTACTCATCAAGCATTTTTTGTTTACATAATATTTCAGTATGTTTCCTGTTGTTCTCTACGGACAAATCAACTTTTAGTATAAACTCTTCTATATTAAATGGTTTTGTAATAAAATCTGATGCACCTGACTTAAGACAATCGCGAATCAGCTCTGGATCGTTATTACCCGAAACTATAATGATGGGAATATGACAGAACTCATCTTTTTCTCTTATCTCACTTAGGAGTTCTAAACCATGTTTATCAGGAAGTTCCATGTCTAAAACTACTAAGTTTAAGTTATGATTAGTTAATGCTACTAAGCCATCTTCAGCATTAAGAGCTGTGATAGAATTATAATTTCTCACATCTAAAATCTTTTGAATCTGCTTACACATAAACATAGAGTCATCTATAACGAGAACATTCATATTAGTATTTTTTGCGATATGACGTATAGTTGTATCTATAGATGCTATGGATTTAGAAAAATTTTTATCTTTTACTATATAATCTAAGACACCATTTTTAAACAAACTCTCTCTTATCTGTTTATCAGCTTCCGCAGTCAAAACGATAATCTTTGCCTTAGTTAATGTTTTGATATCTGTTACTAAGTCTTCTCCATAAGCATCAGGAAGATTGAGATCTAAGATAATAAAGTCATACGTATCATCATTAAGTTTTTGTGATGCTTCTGCAAAATCAAAAGCCTGTTCAACACTATATATATCTTTAGAATTTAAGCTCTCAAATACTGCCTTGTTTACAAACTCTGAGTCTTCTACTATTAAAATTTTATATAACTTTACATTTGAAACAAACTCTTGTTCGCAATACAGCATCTAACGTCCTCATAAAATATAGATAATTCTACTACAATCATGTTAATATAATATTAATTTAAACTATTTTTTCAGTTTTTCATCCAGCTGTACCACTTAGAAACAACACCTGATGCAGGTTTCCCTCTTATGTTTAAATCTTTATCAATAGAGTTCCAGTAAAAGAAACTAAAAGCAAATGTACCCTGCACATAGCCTCTTTTTGAGATGGCATATAAAGCTGCTTCATACACATCAGCTTGCTCTTGGAGGTCAATATTCCAAGAGGTATTATTCTCATAAAATGGATTAATAGCTTCATCATAGCTATTTAGTTGCACCATTCCTCCATCGTAACTTTTTGCGGAGAGTTGTTCTATGATGATAGGCTTTGTGACATTGTTTTCATAGTAACTCAACATCCAAGTGTCCATTTCACTCTCTAGGTTGCTTAAAATTTCTGTAACGTTATCATCTTTAGTTACTCCCAAGTGCCAAGGGTAGTATGACCATAAATTTGTTGCTATAAAATCCCCATTACGATGCACATCTAGAACAGGCATACTGGTATCATACATGATAGCTTGCACCGCAATAAATCCAGTATATATACTACGCACATCTGTTAAAAGCGTTGATGCTAAGGTATTCATCTTATCTGCTTCTGCTGTAGTAAGGGCATCAATATTTGGCCACATTTTAAACTCTAGCATCTCAACGCTATTATCTTGCGCTAGTTGGGCATAATGTAGCATTATTGGTCGCCATTGTGCTTCAAACTCATTCCACCATGTTTGATTATGGTCACTCGGGGTATTATCTTCAACAAAAGACCACGGAGATGGATTGAGAAATACCTTAAGCCCCTTAGCATGAGCACTACTAATGATTTGAATCAACTCTGCATCACTCGTTCCATTGCTAGCATCTTTGACGATAAGGGGGCTTGGGTAGAGTTGTGTAATCTCTGGGATTGGGGTATACTGAATCCAGTTAGATTTTGTATCATTTAGGATTCTATCCATAGTTGTATCCACGCTTGCTAACCACTCTTTTTTCCACCAGTCGTTAAGCATCACGCCTGCCATAAAGTTACTCTTATTCATATCTGGAGGGACTATCGTTTTGTAAGCAGTGGTATTTAGCTCAAATGAGGTGAGTTCACTAGTGTACCATCTCCATTTAGCAACATTATCCTCTTGTGTAGTGCCCACTTGAAAGTCTAAGCTTCTCCATCCTATCTCAACGCCATCAAAGTACTCATCAGCAGCTTCACATTCACAGTTACGACAATATTTATATTGTGAAGATTCAAACATATCTTGCGAGAGAGTAAGATTCCATTTACCAGTATAGACCTCTTGCATTTTTAAAGGGCTTTTTGAGTCATCAAAGTCTATACATATAAATTCATCCGAAGGGGTAATGCTAGGTATAGTGACGCTTAATTCCATCGCAGTACTAAGATTAGCATCAGTATCTGTGGTATCGTCAGTGGTAGATGTAGAAGAGGAAGGAGAAGAGTCTCCCCCTCCAGAGCAACTTATTGCGGTTATAGATAAAATTAAAACTAGTGAAATGTATATCGCTTTCATTGTGTTTTCCTTAAAAAAACTTAAGCGAAACTTACTACTCCGTAAGCTCACTCAAGATGTCATTCATCATTGCTTGTGTCTCTTGAACTGCTTTGAGAGTTTTTTTGTCTTGAATCCCCAAGTCAGTTATCCAGTTTGTTATAGATGGGTACGCTATATGCATAGCATCCTCACCTTTTTTCTTGTACATAACAACAGAAAATGGAGCATAGGCACCAGCATCTGGGTGTTTTGCTTGAACAGGGTAGATAGCATTAAATCTGATGATAGAATACGTATCAAAAAAATCATATGCCTCATGGTCAAACTCATACTTTTTAGGTACTAAAAAACCAACTGGGCTTATCTCTCCCTCAAATTCTTCTTCAAAACTTGCTTTAGCATCACTGATACTATCTCCATCTTCTACTTCTAACTCCATACTAAACTTTGTCACAGACACCTTAGCATTAGCATCATGTTTTACTGAGAGGTATTTCCCCTTTGGCAGTGCTTTATGCAGTGCTTTATCCACTAACTTTGCATAGGCTATCAAATCAGGATTACTAGCTGGAATCTCCGTTAATCTAGCCATACCAGCCAAGGTCAATGTCGTTATGTTAAGTACACCATCATCTTGATAGATAGACATAGTGAGTGGCGTAATCATCCCAATACTTGGGTACTTATTCATAAGTTTTTTCACTAATGCATCGTTCGTAAATATTGCTAAGTTATATTTTTTATGCTGTACGCTTCCATATCTTTTAGAGAAAATCGAGTTCATGTCATTGTTTACATCTACTATAACACCAACACTAGCAAAAGATTTTTGCACACTCTTTGCATCAAGTTTCCCATCAGCATTATTTTGACTAAAGACTTGAAGGTTTTGCTCACCTGCATATATGTTTGTAACACTTAGCATCATCAATGCCACTACCATTATCTTAAAAAACTTACTCATTTTTATCCTTTTGTTTACATACTCATATTCTACTATATTTTACTTCCAAGCTTCTTTAAAACTCATATGTTTACTATATATATCGCGTGTCAATGCAACTAAACCCACCTTATTCATAATAAGTTTTACTTTTTTTGTCCATGATTTTCTATAGTTAAATGAGTGAGGATGTCCACCTATTTTATCTATAAAGTGTTCATTGATGCTTTGTGAAAAAAGGATTTTTGTTCCTTTTTTCTTTACCTCTAAATTAATCCACTCTCTTATATCTCTATATACCTTTACACTAGAATCCTTGCTTATCCATCTCAAAGCGAAGTCATTGAGGCAAGCAAGTCTTGCATCGTTTTTCAGCTTAGCATCATACTTCAAAAGTGCTAAATGCTTACTACTCCCTGCATATTTTGCAGGTCTATAATCTCGTTTTAAACTTGCTGGTCGCAATCTCCATGAAAGGTCAGATTTTTTATGCTTTGCTATCTCCTTAGCATCATAGAGGACGCTTTTCTTACTTTTTGAATAGGGCAGATAAAGTCTCGGTAGCTCCTTATCGCTCTTGTATGCCCCTAGACTTAAAATATTACCTGTTATTTGAGACACATAACCAGAGCCATAACCTGATTCTAGCCCTGTTATAGCTAAGAGTGCTGCTGGTGGAATATTATATTTAACACCCACCTCGATAGCGTCCAGCGCAATCTCTTCATAAAATATTTTAACATGCTCATATTTTCTAAAAGAATATTGTTGAGCATCAAGGCTTAGCATCATAACGATAATAATAAAAAAATACCGCATCATATACTCCATCCAAACTTCTCAAATAAACCTAAAAACACCTCATCAAAACCAGCCTCTATAACCAACGCTTCTTTTAAGTACGGATGCATGATGCTAAGAGAAGATGCATGAAGCAAAAGTCTATGACATCCAAACTCTTTACGAATCATCTTATTGTGCTCCCCTCTTCCGTACTTGGTATCACCCAAGATATGATGTGATATATGTTTCATATGACGGCGTATCTGGTGTTTCCTTCCCGTTTCAGGTTTCACTTCAACTAAGGAGTATCTTGTTTTATCATAGCGTCCCACAGCAAAAGGTAACTCTACATTTGCCAGTGTTTTGTAAAAAGTCACAGCCTCTTGTGCATCTTTATCTTTTTTTGCATTTTTATCTGCTATTTTGTCTAGTTTTTCTATAAGTGGATGGTTTATCTCACCCTTAGCATCACAGTAACCTCTTACAATAGTATGGTAGGTTTTTTGTATAGTATGCTCTGTGAATTGCCCTGATACTAAAGAGGCACTCTCTTTATCTAACGCGAACAAAAGTACACCAGAGGTTGGTTTGTCGAGTCTATGAAGTGGGTAAACATACTGACCAATTTGGTCACGCAATATCTGAAGAGCGAACTGAGTTTCATGTTTATCTATTGGGGAGCGATGCACTAAAAGTCCACTTGGTTTGTTAATGGCTATAAAGTGCTCATCTTTATATACTATCTCTAACTCAAATGGCTCATTAGTTTCAATCACGTTTCGTAGTTTTTCTCTTTTTCTTTGTAGCTTTCATCTGTTTTTTTGTTACAGGCACTTTGGATGTATTTTTATTATATTTTCGCTCTTTTTTACCTGTTGGCTTTTTATGCTCAGACTTCATTTTAACATCTTCAACATCTTTACGGCGTATAGTAGGATCTGGCTCAAAACCTTCAACTACATCTGTCTCTATTTTTTGCCCTATGAGGCGTTCTATCTCTTTCATGTCATACTTTTCATAGATATCGATAAGGGAGATAGCTTCCCCTTCTCGTCCAGCTCTACCAGTACGACCAACACGATGGATATAATCTTCAGGAATCCCTGGTAGTTCGTAGTTTATAACATAAGGAAGATGCTCTATGTCTAGTCCGCGCGACGCGATGTCTGTTGCTACAAGTACTTTAAAATCACCCTCTTTAAATTGAGCAAGAGTTTTAGTTCTATTTGCCTGTGTTTTATCACCATGAATAACTCCACATTTCAGACCATCTTTTTTAAGCTCTATCACCAACTCATCCGCACTTTTTTTCGTCTTTGTAAACACTAGAACCTGTCTAAAGTTACGCGAACCGATGATATATGCACACAAGGCTGCTTTTTTGTCTGTATCTACTCTATACGCAATTTGGTTTATAGTATCTACTGTCGTATTTTTCTTTGAAGTTTCTATGAACTGCGGACTTCTAAGAATGAGCTTAGAGAGTTTTCTTACTTTGTCGCTGTACGTAGCTGAGAAAAGAAGTGTTTGGTGTTTCTTAGGTAAAAGCGGGTGTGTTGCGCGTATCTCTTTAACAAAGCCCATATCGAGCATTCTATCTGCTTCATCTAAAACAAATATCTCAACTTGAGAAAGATCTAAACCTTTTGCATGATGCTCTATAAGGCGACCAGGGGTAGCGATGACTATATCTACACCCTCTCTCAGTATACGCTGTTGATACTCTATATCTTTACCACCTACTAAGATGGCAATATTAAGCTTAAGGTTTTTAGCAAAATGAGTCATATCTTCATAAATTTGGAGGGCTAGCTCTCTAGTAGGTGACAAAATCACACCTCGTAAGGCTCTATCTTTGTCTGCACTTGTGTTTCTTAGTCTTTGAAGCATTGGTAATCCAAAGGCCGCAGTTTTACCAGTACCGGTCTGTGCTGTAGCAAAAACATCTTCTTTTGCTAAAACAAGTGGAATTGCTCTTGTTTGTACCATAGTAGGTGTTTCATATCCCAATTCATTAATAGCACTTAGTAGTGGTTTCATTACACCTAATGTTTCAAAACTCATATATATTCTTTTTGTTAAATTTATATGTAATTTTAGCATATTAAAGCTATAATCATCCAAAAAATCTGAAGTAGTATCTATGGTTCGTCGAAATCTTAAAAAAATATCTAAGAGTGAAAAACTAAAGTCTTTTATCAAAAAGTACAAAGTGCCTCCAGAGTATCTTTCTACAAATAGAAAGATGGTCTCAAAAGGTGTATTGATAGGACTTTTTATCGCTTTTATACCTATGCCAATGCAAATGGCTTTAGTCCTAGCAATGATGCCATTTTTTAAGTTTAATGTCCCTATCGCACTTGCTATGTGCTGGCTCAGCAACCCTTTTACAATGCCACCAATGTACTACATGGAGTATATGACTGGTTCATTCATTACAGGGAGTGAGCCACTAGAAGTAGAGATGACACTGGATTGGTTTAGTACAAATATTGATAATATTTTTATAGATCTTTATACTGGTACTTTTTTTTATTCTCTCATAGGCTCTTTAGGAGGCTACTGGTTAGTCAATCATTTTTGGCACTCCTCAGTGCATCGTGATAAAAAACTTCATAGAGATGATAGAAGTTAAACATGAAAAAAATTATTTTATATCTTCTATTATCTTCTATTCTTTTTGCACATGAAATAAATGAAGAAAATGAAAATACTCAATATGGCTATTCTTATCTTGCTATAGGTACACAAAATACTTTTTATAATCAAATATTTAATTCTCAAGATGGTGACTACACCTTGAGTTCTACGAGTTCAAGCCCTTACTATACTACTGCAACACTTACACGTGTTAATGAACTCATCGGTTTTGAGATATATGCTGCTTCAACCCTCTTTGCAACAACAACCACTGAGGATGTAACAGCTACAAACTTAAATGCTACACATAAACTAGACTTTACGATGACAGATATTGCTCTTACGATTCATTACAAACCTATCAATGAATACAACCGAATAACTCTCGGAGCTAGATATACCTATGAAGTACTAAAAAGGTATGACTTTCGAGAGGAGAGTTCCGTTAGTGTTGATATGGTTGAAAATAGAATCGCCTCTATTAGTCTTGATGTAGGGTACTTATATACAAGCAAAATATATACAGGGACAAAAGGATATCACTATCGCATAGGTATATCTGTGGGTGTACCATTTTATGCTATCACAGCAGACACTTACCCACCTGAAAGTTTTGAGATGGGAAGTTCTTGGGGGTATAAGTTCAATGCTACAAGCTACCTTGGATACACTATATACAAAGGCTTAGAGATAGGTGCCTATGCTGATGCTATGCATAGGGTACGTTTTGATCAGATACACTATGAAGATGCGACTGGGACTACTATCACCTCTAAAAACTCAAATATGACTACACTCAACTATGGGCTTATGGCCTCTTGGAGTTTTTAAGCCAAAGTTTTTTTACTTTGTATATAAAAATACACCCATGATGCTAAGGCAACTAAAGCCATCCCTAGACTCATAACCTGCCCTTGGGTTATAACATTACAACATACATAACCTATCTGAACATCTGGTGCACGCCAAATCTCTGCTACACTACGAAGTAAGCCATAGCTAAATGCATACACTAAAATAAGCTCGCCACTAAACCTTTTGTACTTTCTGTAAAAATATACAATAATAAAAACTACTATACCTTCTAAGAATGCTTCATAAAGTTGTGAGGGGTGACGTAAAATTCCATCTACATAGATACCCCAACTCACATCAGTAGCACGACCTATCAGTTCTTGGTTAAGAAAGTTACCTATACGACCAAACACAAAAGCCAAGGGTATAGATACCCCTGTTAAGTCCATAATCTTGCCAAAAGACTCTTTATGCTTCTTTGTATACATATAGGTTCCAAGTAAAAAGCCTATAACTGCACCATGGTAACTCATACCACGAATACCAACAAACTCACCATTATGAAAAGGGTTAAAAATTTGCCAAGGGTTTGCTAAATAATAAAGCGTCTGAGTATCATAAAACAAAATATACCCAAGTCTAGCACCCAAAATAACACCAATCTCTACATATATAAAATACACATCAAGTTGCTTTGCTTGAAAATCGAGTTTGTCTCTTTTCATAAAGTACTTTGCGATATACAGCGCAGTGACTAGAGCTAAGACATACATCATCCCATACCAATGCACAGGAAAAGAAAATATATGAAAGGCTATGGGATCAAAACTATCATATATATAGTTCCAAGAGTTATGTGGCATCTAGTTTTCCTTTAAAGCTTCAGCTATGAGTTCTATTGGGTTTTTAAAGATAGTTGTACTCTCATTTCCCATACTATTGTTAATCTGCATTCTACATGCACTACACTCAGCACTCACAACATCAGCTTTTGTATTTTTTATCATCGCTGCTTTTGGCACACCTGCCGCTTTTGCAAAATGGTACTTTTCACTCTGCATAGTTACCCCGCCAAAACCACAGCAAGTATTTGGGTCACTCATCTCTACTATGTTGTAATTTTTACTTATGAGATTTCTAGGTTCTTCATGGATGCCCTGCATCTTTTTTGCGTGACATGGGTCATGGTATGTGACTATTTTTGTATCTTTTTTCTTTGATGCTAAGAGTTGTTCGAGATGGGTATGATGCTGAAGCCACTCTGTAGCCATAAAGATTTTATCTTTTATCACTCTTGCTCGCTCTTGCCACTCTGGCTGATCATGGAAATAGTGTTCATAATCTATCTTAAGCATTGCAGAACAAGTTGCTTCAGGGACTATGATAGCCTCAACATCTTGAGAAAAACTCTCAAAATACTCGATGTTAAACTTCGCATTATTATCAACCGTATCAAAATCACCGGTAAAGTAAGCAGGGGCTGAACAGCATTTTTGCTGCTTTGCTAAAAAAGCATCGATTTCAAGATGCTCTAAAATCTCTAAAAGACCTTCCCCCACACCTTTATAGTTGTAGTTACCAAGACAACCTATGAAAATTGCTACTTTTCTTTTGCCACCATTATTGATATCTTCAGGGTAAGAGTTTAAAAAAGATTTTTTCATCAAGCTTGGAAGTAATCTATCTGCTTTAAGCATGGGAAAATTAAATCGTGAGTTCATAGAGTCTATGTCTGCTTTTATCTTAAAGCCACAGGTTTGAAAAACCCAACCAAGCTTAAAAGCTAAGTCATTCAGCCAACGATGACGAAGAAGTAAAAAGAAAGCTTTTTTATACCATGCTATACCGTACTTTTTTGCTATATCTGAACGCACTTGTTCTATAACCATATCTGTTGGAAGAGACTTTGGACAAACCTCTACACAGGCTGTACATAAAAAACAAGATTCAAAAATATCTTTTGCATTTTTATCAAGTTCTAGTTTTCCACTCTGGTACGCACCAAGAAGGTCTAAAAAACCACGAGGGCTAGTTACCTCATCAGCATTCACATTATGAATGGTACAAACAGGTATACACTTTCCACACTTCACACATGGGTCTGTAAATTCTGCAAAGTTAAATATATCTTCAGCTTGCTTACTCATCTTTTATACAGTCTTTGAAAATGTCTTTTTACTAGCTACATGTTTTTTCATATAGGCATCAAAGGGCATACAGATGTTACGTATAAGCAGAGTCCCTGTTTCACTACACTCAATATGATCATCATCCATTTTTAGTAACTCTTCATCAACAAATGGCTTAAGCGCTTCAATAGCATCACTAAAATACTCTTTAAAGTTTACATTATAAAGTTTTTCAAATCTTTTTATATCAAGTTTAAAGTTACTCATAAGTTCCATAATTACAAACTGACGAATCTGATCATCTTCGTTGAGGACTATACCACGCTCAAAAGGAAGTTTGCCAGCTTCTATGGCAGCTTCATACTCTTTCATATCTTTAAAGTTTTGGTTATATGAGTCAATACCTTCTCCAATAGAAGTCAAACCAACACCAATCAAGTCTGCCCCACCCTTAGTGGTATAGCCTTGGAAGTTTCTATGTAACTCACCCTTCTCTATAGCCTTAAAGAGTTCATCTTCTGGTTTTGCAAAGTGATCCATGCCAACCATTTTATAACCATGTGATGTTAAAAAGTCTATAGTGTATTGCATAATCTCAAGTTTTTCATCTGGACGAGGAAGTGTTGTCTCATCTATCTTTCTCATAGTCTTTTTCATCCAAGGAACATGAGCATAATTAAACACTGCAAATCTATCTGGAGAGAGGGTAAGAGCGAGATGGAGTGTCTCTTTAAATGTTTCTAATGTTTGGTAAGGAAGTCCGTAAATCAGGTCAACATTAACCGAATGCATATTGTACTTACGTGCTAAATCCATAGCTACTTTTGTAATCTCATAAGGTTGGACACGATGCACTGCGATTTGCACTTTTTCATTAAAATCTTGTATACCAAAACTCACACGGTTAAATCCAGCTTCACTCATAACTTTCATCTGTGCTTCATCGATGTGGCGGGGGTCTATCTCACAACTTATCTCTGCATCATCACGAAAGTTAGGAAATGTTTTTTTAATCTCGTCTATGATTTCTTTTAGTTGTGGTGCTGTAAAAAAAGTTGGAGTACCACCACCAAAGTGCATCTGTAGCACTTCACGCTTGACATCTAAATGCTGAGTAAGGATTGCAAGTTCACGCTTAAGATACTCCATATAACGCAACATCTTATCTTCTTTAGAAGTAAAAACAACATTACAACCACAAAAGTAACAGGCATTTCTACAAAATGGAAGGTGAAAGTAAAGACTTAAAGGACGAGAAGAGTCTTGAGACTCTAGTTTTTTTATATATGTATCATACTCATAACTATCACTAAATTCAAGTGCTGTTGGATAAGATGTATATCTTGGTCCTGGTTTTGAGTATTTTAAAAATTTTGAAAAATCTAACATAATATCCTATCTTGTCATTCCGTACTCGATACGGAATCTAAATTTAAATGGATTATATCTAAATATATATTTACCCCTCTTGCATTTGTCCAGCTAATCTTTTATACACGTCTGAATTACTTAATAATTCTTTATGAGTTCCAGATGCTACGATACGTCCTTTTTGCATCACTAATATTTTATCAGCATGCTCTATAGTGCTTAATCTATGGGCTATAGTTATTGTTATCTTATCTTTGGTGTATTTGTTTAAGGCACTTTGAATTCTTTTTTCACTCTCATTATCAAGAGCTGATGTAGCTTCATCAAAGAGTATCAAAGAGGAGTGTTTATATATCGCTCTTGCTATGGCAACTCTTTGTCTCTGACCACCCGAGAGGTTTGCTCCAAACTCTGACATCTGAGTATAAATGCCATCTTCTAATTCATCTACAAAACCCTTAGCATCAGCTAACTCTAAAGCTTCTAAGACTCTTTGTTCATCTATCTCATCACTACCATAAGCAACATTAGAAGCAAGAGAGTCTTGAAATATATATATACGCTGTGAGACTAAAGAGATATGGTGCTTCAAGGAGTTGTTTTCGTATTTTTTAATATTCGTACCATTTATCAAAATTTCGCCACTGTCTGTATCGTAAAAACGTAAAAGCATGTTTATAAAAGTAGATTTTCCACCACCACTATCTCCAACAAGTGCTATATTTTGACCACTTTTCATCTCAATATTTACATTTTCAAGAGCATAACTCCCCTCATAAGAAAGATAAACATTTTTAAACTCTATGTGGCTTATATCGTCTTCTAAATGCACATCACCATCAACAATAGAACTTTGTTTTTCTAAAATATCAAAGACACGTTCACTAGCAGCTATGGCATCTTGAACTTTTGCATAGATAGATCCTATACGGCGTATTGGTTGAAAGACTAGCCCAACTGCTGTTAAAAAAGCAGTAAATTCTCCGACTGTCATATTGCCATCATATACTTCTCTACCACCTATAAATATAACAGCTGCAAGTCCAAATGAAGCGATAATTTCCATCAAAGGTGATACAATTTCTCCAACATAAACAGCCTTCATATTTATCTTAAAGAACTGCCAATTTTCTTTTGAAAAACGCTCAAGTTCAAATTTTTCTGTTGCATTTGCTTTTATCACTTCGCTATTGTTAAAAACCTCAGTAAGGCGGGTCATTACATCTGCATTTTTAGCCTGCGAACGATGTGAATATTTCTTCAACTTTCTAGCTATCAAAACCAATGGGTAAATGATAAGAGGGACAAGAACAAGAGAATAAAATGCCAGTAGTGGATTTAAATATATAACATAACCTATTAAAGCTACGACAGTTAAAGCTTCGCGAAAGAGTTCAGGAAACATATTTGAGACAAAGTATTGAATTCGCATAATGTCATTGATGACTCTTGAGAGTAGCTCACCACTTCTGTTTATATATAAGAACTGCATATCTAAGTTCATGATTTTTCTCAACATATCTTCACGAAGTCTCGTAACTATATGTACACCGATATAGTTCATATATACAGACTGCAAGTAGCGACCAATGGATTTTATAAAATAAATAAATATTAAACCAAGTGGTATAAGAACGAGCATCTCTTCTTTTTTAGCTATAAACATCTCATCCATCAATGGCTTCATAATGTGCGCCGTTGCAGCTGTAGCACTCACCGTTAATAGTATTCCTATGAGTACTAGAAAATAATAAAACTTATAGTCTCGAATATATGGCCAGTATTTTATAAAAAAATATTTCAATTTATTATTTATCCATAGTATTTAGTGTACTATTTTCCCCTGCGCTCCTAGGTTTGTAGTGCATCAAAAAATCACCTTTTTCTTTACCATCTGCAAAACTGCTTTTATATCCAAAACCTTCAACCATGATTCTAGTATCAGCTCTTGCATCTTCATTTTTCCAGTTTTCATATTCTATTCTGTAAATCGCACTATAAATCTTAGCACGACCAACGCCATGATAACAATGGATGAGGACAGGATAAGATGCAGGGTCATCAAGAATTTCAAAAAATCTTATAAGGTTCTCTTTACTTGGAACCTGCACAGACTGAATATTTACATGGCGTATAGTTAAGTTGTGCTCTTTATTTATCTTTTTTATATAGTTGTCTTCTATATCTATATCATCTTGAAATGCAGGGTTGAGTTTATCTTGTACACTTGGCGTTAAAAGATCTATCACTGTTTTTATATTATGATCAACAAGTTTTGACTCTAAGGTGTCATAATCTTTTATTAAGCCTGACTTATAGACCTTGCCTTCTGTTATAGGCATAAATACATAATTAAAATGCGTAAACCAAACATAGTATGCACCAACACCAAGCAAAACAACACCAAAAAGTTTTAAAATATTTTTTATCAAATCAAGTAGCCTTAAATTATTTTTATGAAATTATACCTAAAAACTGATATAATTCGATTAGTTAAAACAAATAGGAACTCTATGTCATCACTCATATTACTCTCTAACCGTCTTATCAAGTTGCTAGGTAATCTCTCTAAAATCCTTTGCTATCCATTTCATTGGGTATTTCCAAAAAAACGTTTCACTATACCTGAGTTTAGCGCACCTAAAACCCACCCAACAAACATTCATAAAATTCCAAAAATCATCTGGCAAACTAACTATACTAACAAAGTAAGTTTACCTGTATATTTGAACTATCTTTTTAACCGTTTAATGTCTCTTGACTATGAGTATAGATACACAAGCACAGAGGGAAGACTTGAGTACTTAAAAGCAAACTCAACGCAAGAAGTAGTGGATGCATATGAGGATCTCATCAACGGAGCTTCTCAAGCTGACTTATGGAGACTTGTAGTCCTGTACAATGAAGGCGGTCTTTATATGGATATAGATGCACACTTCATCTGGCCACTGAACAAAATAATCGAACCTGAATATGAAGAGCTTTTCTTAACTACAAAAAGACATATGAGTAACTACTTTATAGCTGTACAAAAAGGGAATCAAATCATCAAAGATACCATTGACTTGGTTGTTAAGAACATTCAAACAAAAAATATTGATGGAGGTGTTTACATTCTTACTGGGCCAGGAGCACTAAACGAAGCTATAGGGGAGAAAAAAGTAAATGTTAAACTTTATAAATATATATGTGTTCAAGGAAGCTTCACTAATGAGTACTTTCAGTATATAGATAAACCAAGAGGCAAATGGACACACGCTAAAAAAAATGAACTCCTAAAAAGTATGATTAATTAAAGTATAGATATCAGCCCAAAGCATATAATCAGCTATATTGTTGTAAAATAAACCTCATGAAAATAACTATAATTATATCAGTATATAAAAACGTTAAAGCACTAAAATTAGTTCTTGATTCTGTATTAAACCAATCTCATAAAGTAGATGAAATTATAGTTTCAGAGGATGGGCAAAGTAGTGAGATGAAAGAGTTCTTAGCATCATTAAACATAGCTAATTTAATTCACTTAACACAAGAAGATTTAGGGTGGAGAAAGAATATCGCTTTAAATAACTCTATTAAAAAATCTACTGGAAACTATTTAGTGTTCATTGATGGGGATGTAGTTTTACATAAAAGATTTATAGAGGGACATATATACTGTTCAAAGCCATCACGTGTTTGTGCTGGTAAAAGAGTTGAACTTGGTGCGGGCTATTCTCAAAAACTATTTGATAAAAAACTCACTATAGACAAACTTTCAAATAGTTTTATAAGAAGAATTATTTCACTTCACAGAGATAAAGTTAGACACTACGAAGATGGTATTTATATCGATCCCAAAGGTTACTTATATAATAATATAGTACAAAATAAACATATCAACTACATCATAGGCTGTAATTTCTCTTGTTATAAAAAAGATATTGAAGCCATAAATGGCTTTGATGAAGACTATAAGCTTCCATCTGTGGGAGAAGATGTAGATATTAACTGGCGTTTTCGTGCAAGCGGTACTGAAGTAATATCATGTAGAAATATCGCAAATGTTTATCACCTATGGCATAAAAAAGGCTTTGGATCCAATGAATCAGAAATAAACAATAAAATACTTTGGAAAAACCATGATGCTAACAGATTTGTATGTTTAAATGGACTTAAAAAACTAAAAGATGGAGATGTAATATGAAAGGCATAATACTAGCAGGCGGAAGCGGAACAAGACTTTACCCGATTACAAAGGGAGTGTCTAAACAACTAGTCCCAATCTACGACAAACCTATGATTTACTACCCACTCTCAGTCTTGATGCTAAGTGGCATCACTGAGGTTCTCATCATCTCTACGCCACATGACTTACCAAACTTTGAAAAACTTTTAGGCGATGGTTCTGACATAGGGATGAAGTTTTCTTATAAAGTACAACCCTCACCTGATGGACTCGCTCAAGCTTTCATACTTGGAGAAGAATTCATAGGCAATGATGACGTATGCTTAGTTCTTGGAGATAATATCTTTTACGGTCATGGACTCACACGCCTCTTAGCATCATCAGTTAAAAATGCTACCCAAGACAATAATGCCACAGTATTTGGCTACTACGTAAAAGACCCTGAACGTTATGGTGTAGCAGAGTTTGATGAAGCTGGCAATGTTACAAGCATAGAAGAAAAACCAACTGAGCCAAAAAGTAATTACGCAGTCATAGGCTTGTACTTCTACCCTAATGATGTCATAAAAAAAGCTAAAAATGTAAAACCATCCGATAGAGGTGAATTAGAGATAACTACGCTAAATCAAGATTATTTAGCAGACAAACGCCTCAAAGTTGAACTCATGGGTCGTGGTTACGCTTGGCTAGATACTGGAACACATGAAAGTCTCCTTGAAGCAAGTCTTTTCATACAAACTATAGAAAATAGACAAAGTCTAAAAGTCGCTTGTATAGAAGAGATAGCTTTTGAGATGGGTTACATAACCAAAGAAAAACTACTTGAACTTGCACAACCACTCAAGAAAAATCAATACGGTCAGTACCTCATTCGTCGTGCTAACCAAGGAAAAATATAGATGCAGTTCATCCGTACTGAGATAGAAGATGTAGTCATAGTAGAACCTCAAGTCCATGGTGACAACCGTGGTTATTTTGTAGAAACTTTTAGGTCAGATAAACTTGAAGAATTTTTAGGCTTTAAAATAAACTTTTGCCAAGACAATGAATCAAAATCTTCTCGTGGAGTTCTTCGTGGGCTGCACTACCAACTCGCACCCGCTGCTCAAACAAAACTTGTTCGTGTTATACAAGGGAGTGTTTTAGATGTAGCAGTAGACATCAGAAAAGGAAGCCCTACATTTGGTAAGCATGTCACAGTTGAACTAAGCGGTGAAAATAAACGCCAACTCTTAGTACCTCGTGGTTTTGCTCATGGCTTTGTAGTTTTAGAAGATGATACAACCTTTGCCTATAAGGTAGATAACTATTATAGTCCCCAAAATGACAGAGGTATAGCCTTTGATGATGCTAAGCTAGGTATTGACTGGCAAATTCCTCATAATGAATTAAACCTCTCAGACAAAGACACTGTGCAAGATAAGCTTAATGATGCTAAGGATATATTTGACTTTGAAGTGAACTACTATGCCTAATATTTTAGTTACTGGGTCAAATGGACAACTTGGTTCTGAGATAAATTTTCTAGTCAATGAAATTCCCAGTAATAATCCCCTTGCGGTACAAGCCAAGAATGACAAATATTTTTTTACAACTAAAAGTGAACTTGATATTAGTGATGCTAAGAGTCTTGAGAATTATATAGAACAACACAAGATTGATACCATCATAAATACAGGAGCATATACAGCAGTAGACAAGGCTGAAGATGATAAAATAAATGCAAATAATATAAATCATCTAGCTGTAAAAAATATCGCGCAGATTGTAAAAGAAAAAAATATAAGATTAGTCCATATCTCAACTGACTATGTTTTTGATGGCACCAACTTTAAGCCATATACGGAAGATGATATAACAAGTCCTAACTCTGTATATGGACAAACTAAACTTGATGGAGAAAATGCAATGCTGAGCATCAATCCTAAAAACTCCATCATCATCAGAACTTCATGGGTATACTCTAGTTTTGGAGCTAACTTTGTAAAGACCATGCTTCGCCTTGGAAAAGAAAAAGATTCACTTGGTGTCATTTTTGACCAAGTTGGCACTCCTACTTACGCAAGAGATTTAGCAAGAGCAATATTAGAGATAATTCCTAAGCTTCATCATTCTGAACAAACACGTCATTCTGAACTTGATTCAGAATCTAAAGTACAAATATACAACTACTCAAATGAAGGAGTTCTAAGCTGGTATGACTTCGCAAAAGAGATTATGCATATGGCAAAGCTTGAGTGTGAAATATACCCTATAGAAACTAAAGAGTACCCTACACCGGCGAAGAGACCACACTATTCACTACTAAACAAATCAAAAATCAAAAACAGATTTAACATCGAGATTCCTTTTTGGAAAGACTCACTCGATGAATGTTTAAAAATCATGGGAGAGAGAAAATAATGAAAAACATTTTACTAACAGGGACAGCAGGCTTCATCGGAAGTAACTTTGTACCTTACTTTTTAGAGAAGTACCCAGAGTATAAGTTAATAAACCTTGACTTACTTACCTATGCTGGTAACTTAGAAAATCTCAAAGAGTGTGAAGACAACCCTAGATATAAGTTCATAAAAGGTGACATCTGTAATCGTGACTTAGTTGAGTTTATATTTACAGAGTATGACATTCAAGGTGTCATCCACTTTGCTGCTGAGAGTCATGTAGATAACTCCATCAAAAACCCTGGTGTTTTTATAGAAACAAATGTAACTGGAACTTTCACTTTGATAGATGTCGCTTACAAACATTGGATGGAAAAACCATTTACATATAAAAAACGTTTTAGTCATTCTGAACTAACAACATCTCGTCATTCTGAACTTGATTCAGAATCTACATTACCACGCTTTCACCACATATCAACGGACGAAGTATACGGAACTCTTAACGAAACAGACCTCTTCACAGAAGAAACACCTTATGCACCCAACTCTCCATACTCAGCTTCAAAAGCAAGTTCAGACATGATAGTAAGAAGCTATCAAGAGACATACGGCTTAAACACAGTCATAACAAACTGCTCAAATAACTACGGTCCAAAACAACATGATGAAAAACTAATCCCTACTATTATCAGAAAATGTTTAGCAGGTGAGAGCATCCCAATATATGGAGATGGAAAGAACATACGAGACTGGCTATATGTACTTGACCACTGTAAAGGTATAGACTTAGTTTACCATACAGGCAATGAGGCAAATGTTTATAACATAGGTGGAAGAAATGAGAGAACAAACCTTCAAATAGTTGATGCAATATGCACAATACTTGACGAAAAAGTTCCTCGCCACACTCGTCATCCTGAACTCGATTCAGGATCTAGCTACAAAGACCTCATAACATTTGTAGAAGACAGAGCCGGTCACGACAGACGATATGCAATAGATGCTACTAAACTAGAAAATGAACTCAGTTGGAAGGCTGATGAAGACTTTGATAGTGGGATTGTTAAGACTATTGAGTGGTATTTAAACAAATATGAATAAGTATAAAATTTCTGCAACTGTTATTTTTTATAATCCTAACGAAGAAGTGTATTCAAATATAAAATCATATATAAATAATGTAGATAAGCTTTACATTATCGACAATTCTGATTCATTAAATGAAGAGATAAAAAATAAACTTTTAAATATGTATAAAAATATAGAATACATTTTCAATGGAGAAAATCTAGGTATAGCAACTGCACTAAACATTGCTTGTGACAAGGCAATCGAAGATGGATACGACTGGATATTAACTATGGATCAGGATAGTTCTTTTTTAAAATTTAATGACTATTTAAAGTGCTTAGATAAACTAAAAGAACCTGAGAACACTGCTATAATTGCAGCAAATACAATGTGGCATGCTAAAGATAATATCCCGCTAAACCCAAGCTTTGAATCTGAAGAAAATTTCTTAGTTATCACATCTGCAAACTTACTAAATCTAAAACTTTTCAATGAAATAGGACGATTTGAAGACAAACTATTTATTGATATGGTAGACTATGACTACTGCATGAAAGCAAATACACTTAAATATAAAATTATATATTTTAAGGATATACTTGTTGAACATAGTTTAGGCAGTGTATTTCAGCGTAGAAATATTTTCACAGGTAAACTTAGAACAAAAATAGAACATTCGGCACAAAGAAACTATTATATTACTAGAAATTATTTCTATACATGGAAACAGTATAACAAGCTATTTCCGAAAGAATTTAACTTATTAAAAACAATCAATATAATGTTAATACATAATATAACAAAGATATTGCTATATGAAGACAATAAAATGCAAAAAATTACTAGTAAGTTTCTAGGTCTATGGCATTTTATAATAAATAAATTTGGGAGATATGATATATAATGACAATACTTCAAAATATAAATGATTATCGTTTACAATACCAAAGCAAGCTTATACTTTATACGAACTATTTGCTTATATTATACGCTTTTTTTCTACCTATCAATGATACAATTACAAGAAGTTTATTTACTATCATATTAATACTATTTATCTTAGTTGGTGATATAAAAAATAAGATAGTTTTTGCCATGAAGAACAAAGTTGTACAAGCTTTTGTACTTTTTTATCTAATGTACCTCTTTTGGATGATTGGTTCCGAGACTCTTGATGTTGCAATATTTAAATTAAAAACTTATAGATATATTTTATATATTATGATTTACATCACTATTATTAGAGATGATTTTGTTTATAAAATATTTAGTGGATTTATTTTAGGAATATTATTTAGCGAAATTATTAGTTACTTAATGCTATTTGGCATTACCGTTCCTTATTTACAATATTCTGGAGGTGGACTCAATGTCCCTTTTATGATATCCTATACTCAATACAGTATAGTATTATCAATCTCTTTAGGAATATTGTTGTATGGTATTATTACGCTTAAGCAGCACTTTGCTATTAAATTATTATACATATTGTTTTTCATAAGTGCCTCTACAAATATTTTCATCATTCAATCAAAACTTGGCTATGGTTTGTATTCACTCTCTATTATGACAGTAACGGCTCTTATAATCATAAAGCATAAACGATATTGGATGATACCTCTGGCTCTTACACTCATTGTAGGTGGATACACTCTGGCATATAACTATAGTAGTATTTTCCATCAAAGAGTTGGTGTTTTTTTTAATGAAACAAATCAGGCTATAGAAAATAAAAACTATCATACCTCCACCGGAACAAGGGTAGGTTTTAATAAGTATGGATATGAACTAGTTTTGCAAAACCCATTTTTTGGACTTGGAACTGGTGACCATATATCTGGTTTCATGTCATATGTTAAAAAAGTAGAACCAAACAGAGAAAACTATTTGTCAATGCAAAAAAATCTCGAAAGTGGTGGTGCAGGTAGTCTACATAGTGAATTTTTAGACAACTCATTACAGTTTGGCTTCATGGGATTTTTTATATTTTTAAATATTTTCTATCAACTATTAAGATATAAAGTTGACGATTATTACATGAAAACGGTTCAAGTTATTTTTGTTGTAATATTATTAACCGTATCCTCTGTAGGCGGGATATTTACTGTTATAAAAATAGGTAAAATCTTTACTCTATTATCTGCTTTAACACTAAGGCTATATTACAACAAGAAAGAGATCACCCAATAAAATGCTATTTAACAGCTACACCTTCATCTTTGCCTTCCTACCACTAACCTTTTTAATATACTTCTTTTTGCTCAATAAAAGGCTTATAGTAGGGGCGAAAGGTTTCTTAGTATTTGCATCACTCTTCTTTTATAGTTGGTGGAATATATCTTACTTACCTCTCATATTAACATCTATGTTATTTAACTATGTAGTAGGAAACTCTCTTAACGGCAACTATGATGCTAAGGCTAAAGTAAAGGTTAGTAAAAAAGCACTTCTTACATTTGGAATACTTAGTAACCTTTCATTACTTGGGTATTTCAAGTATGCTGATTTCTTTTTAGAAAATATTAATTACTTTAGTGGTTGTAGGTACGCATAACATTTGGCCACCCCACGCATTACAACTTGGCCAGTGCGCGCATTAACACTTGGCCACCTCACGCATCGTTTATTTGGCCACTTTTTTACTTTCATGCGTGCATAAGCTTGAGTTAAGTTAAAGGATATTCTTCAATACTATAATGCACCTAAATTTAAAAAAAAG